>CAYGVZ010000012.1:0-22664 GCA_964353475.1 uncultured Pirellulales bacterium
TCAAAGGCGTCAAGCAGCTCCATCCGGTCGAACACACCGTCATCCCCGACCGAATTGAGGCGGGAACATTTATGGTCGCAGCCGCAATGACAACAGGCGAGCTGCGATTACGCAATTGCCGGCTTACTCATTTAATGGCGGTGGTCGATAAACTCCGCGAGGCGGGCGTTGGCGTCGAAGCCGAAAACTCCGGCTGTGTCGTATCTCGCAAGGGTGCCCTCAAGCCCGTGGAAATCACCACTCAGCCGTACCCCGGCTTTCCCACAGACCTGCAGGCGCAGTTTATGGCGTTGTTATCTTTGGCTGAGGGCAACAGCATCATCATCGAAAAAATTTTCCCCGACAGGTTTATGCACGTGGCGGAATTATCGCGTATGGCGGCCAACCTGCGCAAGGAGGGCTCCACTGTTATAATCGCCGGCGTGAAAAAACTTATCGCCGCACCGGTGATGGCCTCCGACCTGCGTGCATCGGCTGCGCTTGTTCTTGCCGGACTTGCCGCAGAGGGGACAACGATTGTCAACCGCGTTTATCACATCGACCGCGGCTACGAAAAAATCGAACAGCGTCTCAACCCCGCCGGCGCCAAAATCACACGCGAAAGCGACAGACCACAGCCAAAGGAGGACGTGTGAGACGGCCCGCTCTTTCCAGACGGGACTTGCTCAAGACCGCCGGGTCAGCGGCGGTAGCGGCTGCCCTTGGAGGAGGTTGCGCTGATGTGCACGAGACAGACGCTGCACCAAAACCGACAACTGCACAAGCCGAATGGATGAAGCTTGGTTATGGGATGTTCATTCATTTCGGCCCAAATACTATTGAGGGCGTCGGCTGGGGCGCCGGTAAATTTCCGCCCGAGAAAGTTGTCTTTGATAAACTCGACGTGTCCCAGTGGTCCGACGCTGCGGTAAGAGCCGGTATGAAGTACGCCGTTATGACCAGTAAGCACGTCGATGGTTTTTGCCTCTGGCCCAGCAAATACACCGAGTACTCGGTCAAGAACTCCCCAATGAAAAAGGATGTCGCTGCGCTGTTTGTCGATTCGTTCCGAAAAGCCGGACTCAAAGTCGGTTTTTATTACTGCCTGTTGGACAGAAACTTCGCCCGATTCCAAGACGATGATATTTACAACGAGTACGTCCGCAACCAGATTACGGAATTGCTCACCGGCTATGGGGACATTGTACAATTATGGTTTGACGGCGCGTGGGTCAAGGACCATCCGACGGGCGACTGGCCCTGGGACCCGGCGTGGGAGAGAGACGGCAACTCCGGCCTCAAACACGGCGAAAGATGGCAGTGGAAAGAACTCTGCGACCTCATTCATAAATTGCAGCCGAGATGCCTTGTGCTGAATAATTCGAGCAGCGACCGTCCCGGCTGGGTCAAGTATCATCCGATCGATGCCCGCACCGCCGAACATTTCGACTTCGTTTATAGAGGCAAAATCTGTCAGCCGGTTACAAACCCAATCTGGCAAAGGCCAGATGGCTCAAAGGTCTATCTGCCGCTCGAATACTGCGAGACCCTGACACAGGGCTGGTTCTGGAAGAAAAGTGACTATTTGCTGCACCCATCGGTCGGCATAATCTGCGACTGGTACAAAAGGGCGCGCAGCACAAACGCCAACCTGCTCCTCAACGTCGGCCCTGACGCATCCGGCTTGATACCCGAGTACAACCAACAGTACCTCGCCGATGCAGCAAGACAGTTGGGACTGAAGTGAGTCGAAAACAAGAAAGGGGACATACAATGTATATCAACCTGTGCACCGTAACGGCGGCGATTCTTATGTCCTGTGTTTGCTCAGCCGCCGCCGACATCAAGCCCAACCCGGATTTATTGAAGAATCACTGGTCTGCGCAGTGGATTTGTTTGCCGAGTGAATCAGGCAAGGACTACGGCGTGTACCATTTCCGCAAAACCTTCGCACTCAATTCCGTCCCCGATAAGTTCGTCGTCAATGTCTCAGCCGACAACCGCTATCGGTTTCTTGTCAACGGGGAGCCCGTCTGTACCGGTCCCGCTCGCGGCGACCTTCAGCACTGGCGATTCGAGACAGTCGATATCGCGCCGCAGTTACAGAAGGGTACCAACGTCATCGCCGCCGTCGTCTGGAACTTCACCGACCTGCGGCCCTTTGCGCAGTTAACGCTTCGCACCGGTTTTCTGCTCTGCGCCGACGACCCTAAGCACAATTTCATCAACACAAATGACCAGTGGAAGGTCTTCAGGAATGCCGCGTATGAGCTGATACCCGTCAGCCAGGCAACTATGGGGACATTCGCTGTCGTCGGCCCCGGTGAAAAAGTTGATGCAGCTAAATATCCCTGGGGCTGGGAAAAAGCCGACTACGACGACTCCGCGTGGACAAGTGCGCAACCGCTCTGGAGTGCAAGACCGCGAGGAACCGACCTTGACGCAACCTGGATGCTCGTCCCCCGCACCATTCCGTTGATGGAGGAAACGCTTCAGCGAATCGGCAAGGTCCGCAGGTCAGTGTGCATAGACGTCAACGACAATCTCTTTGACGGAAAACGCAGGGTTACAATCCCAGCCGATACAAATGCAACCATCCTTCTCGACCAGACGTTTCTTACTACCGCCTATCCCGAATTGATTGTCTCCGGCGGCAAGGGCAGCAGCATTAAACTGACCTACGCTGAGGCATTATTCGACAAGGACCACCAGAAAGGCAATCGTAATGAAGTCCAGGGCCGCAGCATATTCGGCTACTACGATATTTTCCTGCCCGACGGCGGTGCCGCTCGCTTATTCAGGCCGCTGTGGTTCAGAACATATCGCTATCTGCAAATGGATATACAGACCGGGGACGAGCCGCTGACCATTGATGATTTTCGCGGCGTATTCACTGCCTATTCCTTCAAAGAAAATGCATACTTCCGTTGCAGCGAGCCGTCAATATCCAGGATATGGGAGGTCGGCTGGCGCACGGCCCGGCTGTGCGCAAACGAGACGTACTTCGACTGTCCCTACTACGAACAGATGCAGTACGTCGGCGACACGCGGATACAGGCACTCATATCGCTGTATGTCGCCGGCGACGACCGCCTGATGCGTAACGCCATAATGCACTTTGACGACTCGCGTTTTTCCGACGGATTGACTCACAGCCGATATCCTTCGACCAATATGCAGGTCATCCCGCCTTACTCACTGTTCTGGGTCGCAATGATTCACGATTACTGGATGAACCGCGACGACGCCGAGTTTGTAAAATCATTTCTGCCTGCGATTGACGGCGTGCTGCTATGGCACGAAAACCGCATCGGCGCCAACGGTTTCCTCGGCCCCACTGACTGGTGGAACTTTGTTGACTGGTGCTGGCCCTGGGACCCGAGCGCCGGCATCGGCGGTATGCCCCCCGGTGCTCACAGGCAAGGACGCTCCTCAATCCTCAATCTGCAACTTGTCTATGTCCTGAATATGGCCATTGAACTTAACGATGCGTTCGGAAGAAAGGAACGGGCGGAGCATTACAGGCAACTGGCCGATTCGCTCAAAAAGGCGACCAAAGCCGCCTGCTGGGACAGTAACCGCGGGCTGTTCGCTGATACGCCCGACAAAAAATCCTTCAGCCAGCACGCAAACCTTCTCGCCGTGCTGGTTGACCTGGTTCCTAAAGGCCAGCAGAAAAAGTTTATGACAAGAGTTGCCGATGATACTTCGCTGACCCAGTGTACCTTCTACTATCGCTATTACCTCCTGCGGGCAATGAAAAAGGCGGGACTGGCCGACCGCTATGTCGAGATGCTCAAACCCTGGCACGATATGATTAACAACGGCCTGACAACCTTTGCCGAGAACCCCGACCCCACCCGCTCCGATTGCCACGCCTGGAGCGCAAGTCCCAACTATGATTTGTTGGCCACCGTCTGCGGCATTGAACCGGCCGAGGCGGGCTTCAAATCCGTCCGCATCGAGCCGCACCTGGGGTCGCTTTCCTGGGCCGAAGGCAAAATGCCTCACCCCGCCGGCGATATCAAAGTACGCCTTGAACGGACGGACAACGACCGCCTCAAAGCCGAAATTACTCTGCCCGAAAAACTCTCCGGCGTTTTTGTCTGGAAAGGAAAACCCACCCCTCTTAAAGGCGGCAGCCAAACCATCCAACTATGACGTCGCCTGCATAAAAACACTTGAACGGAGACGGTATTTGTGCTAACCTTAAGCAACGCACCAGGTGAATGTTTGTTTGGGTTATGAAAAACAAAAGCAAGGATTTCCTCGCACGTTGTGAACCATCCACAAGAAGCCACTGTATTATTCAATAAAAGGAGTACCGCAAGATGAGGAAGATGAGACGTCGTGAATTTCTGGCAAGGTCTATCGCCGGGCTGGGCGCCGTTACCCTCGGCTCAAGATTGATCTTCGCCCAGAAAACCAAGCCGGTGATGTTCGACCCGTATCAGCTTGTCCCGTTAGGCAAGACCGGCCTGAAGGTTTCACTGTTAGGCGCAGGTACGGGTGCTCACGGCGGCGACCACAACTCGAATCAGACGCGCTTAGGCAAAGAGAAGTTTGAGGCGCTGGTAAAGGCCGAATATGACCGCGGCGTTCGTATGTTTGATATGGCCGATATGTACGGCACACATCCCTTTGTCGGTGCGGCCCTGAAAGGGTTGCCCAGGGATAAATACGTGCTCGCATCCAAAATCGGGACCTGGCGTCCGGCTGAAGAGGAACGCGACAAACCGGATGTCATAGTAAACCGGTTCCTGAAGGAAATCGGCACCGATTACCTCGACCTCGCGCTGCTGCATTGCATGATGGCAGGCGACTGGAACAAGCAGAACCGCAAGTATATGGACGGCCTAGCCGAACTGAAAAAGAAAGGCATCATTCGTGCACACGGCATCTCCTGCCATTCGATCGCGGCGCTTGAAACTGCCGCTAATGAACCCTGGGTTGACTCGGTGCACGTCCGCATCAACGCCTACGGCGAGGAAATGGATGATATGCCGGACAAGGTCCTGCCTGTGCTCAAGAAGGTGCGTCAGGCAGGCAAGGGTGTGGTCGCAATGAAACTGGTTGCTAACGGCAACTTCCGCTATGAGAAGGACAAAATCGACAACTCAATCAAGTATGTGCTTGAGCAGGGCTGTGCGGATGTGATGATAGTCGGCTTTGAGAGTCCCGATGAACTCGATGACTTTGCCGGCCGTGTCCGAAAAGTACCCACCAAGGCCGTGTAGCAGTCCTTACCCCGTTGGCTGACTGTTTAGGATAGCGGGCTGCCCTGAACGAATGGGGCTATCACAAAGCTGGTATTCCCAAAACCCCCAGTCGCCGTCTTTTTACTCTTTTGCGCAGATTAACAATTCGGCAGTGTTGATGCAACTTTGCCCCCTTATTCCCCAAATAAAAAAGCCAGATTCTAGAAGACAGAATCTGGCTTCGGAGGAGGGTGATGAAAAGCCATTAAAATAGCTTATTTTTAAATTCCAGCCTAGCCCCTTTCTACTATCCTTAAGTACTTAATCGAACAGGTACAGGATTTTCTTTAATTTTTCAGGTGTTCGTCAAGAGGTTAGTTGTAGAAATCTCGATTTTTTTCTTTTCTTTGAGAAAATACCCTGAATCCGGTTCAAAAACCGGGGAATTTACGCTTGCTAAAACCAGTTTGTTCGGGATAATCTAACTGTTTGACTGTTATTTTTTGGAGATTTGTGCTGATGGGTGCGCCGGTGACTGTAGCGGATTTGCTCGATGATAAGCGCAACGGCAGGAAGATTGTTGCCGTCAGTTGCTATGATTACGCGACTGCTAGGACGGTTGCGCAGGCGGATGTCCAGATGATTCTTGTGGGTGATTCGGCGGCCCAGTATATGCTGGGCTTCGATTCCACCCTGCCTGCGACGATGGACTTTATGGTGGGGATAACGGCGGCGGTTCGCAGGGCCGCCCCAAATGTGTGCCTTGTGGCTGATATGCCTTTCCTATCTTACCAGCTTGGCATCTATGAGGCCGTCAGGAACGCCGGTCGTTTTGCTGTGGAGGCGGGCGTGCAACTTATCAAGATTGAGGCAGGCAGTGCGTCTCTCGGTGTGGTAAAAGCGGTAAGTGACGCCGGTATGGCGGTGATGGCCCATATTGGCATCCGCCCACAGAGCATTGGTAAATTAGGTAAATTCAAAGCCGAAGCAACCACGGCCGAGATGGCTATCCAATTGATAGCATTAGCCGAGCAAATGGTCGGTGCGGGGGCCACCGCACTGCTTATCGAAGGCGCCGCAGCAGAGGTTGCCGAGATTATCACGCGGCGCAGCGAGGTGCCCGTCATCGGCTGCGGCTCAGGGCCCGGCTGCGACGGCCAAATCCTCATAGCACCCGACATACTGGGGCTGACCAACGGCCCCAAGCCGAGATTCGCCAAAAGCTATGCGAACCTGGCTGACGCCGCGACAAAGGCATTTACCGACTATTCAAAACAAGTCCGGAATAACCAGTATCCCGACGTGGAACACTGTTACCGTATGAAGACAGGCGAACTCGAACATCTCAACGCCCTGCTCAAGAACAATAGCTGAAACGGGGGCGTTTTTTGCACTGACAAGGCGGCGATTATGGCGGAAGTTACACCAATTTTGCTTTCTGCGATTATATGCGACAGGGTGATCTTCGACCGGCTGAGCGGTATGCCGAGCATAATAAACATCATTCAGGCCATTAGCGCCCCGCGATTTCCCGTGCGGCACGACCAGCTCATTTTTTTCTGCGAGCTAACCAACGGCCACGGCAAGACCAATGCAAAGGTCCGGCTGGTCAACACAACCGAGCAGGATAAGGTCCTGTTTGAACAGCAGGGCGCAGTCGAGTTCCGGGACGTGCAGCAGATTGTTACGCTCGCCATAAACCTTCGCGGCATTGTTTTTGAGCAGCCCGGCGAATATCGCTTCCAGCTTTTCGCCGAAGGCATCCTTCTCGGCGAAAGACGGATACAGTGCAGGCAGGTCAATCTGCCGCCGAGGACGGAACCCTCGCCGCCGCAACAGCCGTAGGACAAGGGAGAGGTCGTCTATTCCCAATTGCCGTCTCCTGTGAGATAATACAAGCAGCTCACTATGACGTGGGGTGCTGAAAGCCGGCGCTTTACCCACATAGCAGGTGGGATATTCTTACATAGTTGGGGCGATATTCAAGCCGACTTGGCAGGGCGTATCCGATGGAAACTATGGACGAGAGCCAGACAGCCACAGACGCCGAGGTATCGGGGTATCCGGCATTGCGGGCGGCGATTGTCGTCTCGAGGCAAATCATCGCCGACTACGCGATGCCCCTGCGACACCTGCTTGCGGGTCTTGCTGATGAATCCGTCCCCGTTGCGGTCGTCTGTCCGCCCGAATGCGACGTAGGCGCCATTATTCCGCCCGGCGTGCAACTTATCCGCCATCCGGCGGTTGATTTGCCCCTGATGAAGTATCACAACCGAAACATTCTGCTCGAGCAGTTGCAGGCGAGGCAGGTCAATATCATCCATTGCCTGTGCGAAAATGGGGCCGCTCTGGTCAGATGGGTCAGCAGACATCTGGCCATACCCTATGTGCTCAGCGTCGATTCGCTGCCGCTGCGATGGTCGCGGCTTTCAATGTCGTCCAGACGCTGTGCGGGGGTAATCGTACCCGCGAAGAGCATCGCCGATGCCTTCGCAAAGGCGCACCCGAGGTTCGCCGACCGCATTGAGCAGATAAATCCAGGCATTTTTGTGGATGATGCGACTGTTTGTTTCGACAACCCCGACCGAATCAGCGGCATAGTGGTAGCACATCAGCTTAACAGTGTCGCTTGTCTTGAGCCGATACTCGGCGCTCTTCGCCACCTCGCGGTCGATGGCCGCGAATTTGTGGTTGTACTATTCGGCGCGGGCGGCGCGGAAAGGCAGGTCTGGAAACGGCTCAGCGAGCTCGGTATGCTGCAGACGGTGACTATCGTTCCGCGGGCGGATATGCCGCACTCGGTGCTCAAGGCGGCCGATGTGTTTGTTATGCCCCGGCCGCAGAGCGCCTTTAATCCTCTGCTGCTGGAGGCGATGAGCATCGGCGCGGCCGTGGCTGGCTGCCGGGGCGGCGTTGACGACCTGGTTATCGACGGCAAGACCGCTGTTACATTTGACCCGGATGACGAACTGAGTATATACAACTGCCTGCGGGGCCTGTTTGACAAGAAGGAGCAAACGCGTCAGCTTGCAAAGAGCGCACAGCAGTATGTACGTGAAAACCACAAGGTCAGCCGGATGTTTTCAGCTACGCTTCGCGTTTACGCCGACTCGGTCGAATGGTTCAAGCGATGATTTATCGTCTTTCAGCTTAGCAGCCCGTATTCTTTCAACGTCTGCCTCAGTGTGACTTTCTTGCTTTCCTCGAGCGGTGTCATAGGCAGCCGCATCTCTTCCGGCGACATATTCAGCATCGCCAGAGCGGCCTTGATTGGTATGGGGTTCGTTGCCAGACCCAGCATATTTCTGCTAAGCGTGAACAGCTTTTTGTGCCATTTGAGCGCGGTCGCAAAATCGCCTTCCAAGATGGCGTCCGTCATTGCCTTTACGTCAGACGGGGCGATGTTGGAAACCACGCTGATGACGCCCTTGCCGCCCACCGCCGCTATCGGCAGCGTCATCGAATCATCGCCCGACAAAATCGTCATATCGCACCGCGTCGCTATCTCGCTGACGTGGTCCATCTGCCCGGTCGCGTCCTTAAGCGCAACGATGTTCTCAATCTTCGACAGCCGCACGATTGTATCGACCGTCATACCTGCCCCGCACCTGCCCGGTATGTCGTACAGCACCATCGGCAAATCAATCTCCTCGGCTATCACCTTGAAGTGCTGATAGAAGCCCTCCTGCGTGGGCTTGTTGTAATACGGGTCAACCTGGAGCGTTGCGTCTGCGCCGACCTTTTTTGAGAAAGTCGCCAGCTCAATCGCCTCGGCTGTTGAGTTCGACCCCGCGCCCGCAATTACGGGCACCTGGTGCGCGACTGTTTTAACGACTCGTTCGATGACCTTCTTGTGTTCATCGTGACTGAGCGTGGGACATTCGCCGGTCGTGCCTACGGGCACAATGCCGTCGATGCCGCGCTCCAATTGAAACTCAAGCAGTTCGTCCAGGGTCTCAAAATCGACCTCGCCGTCTCTGAATGGCGTTATCAACGCCGTCATCGCTCCCGCAAACATTTTCTTTCTCCACTAAATACCCTTGCTGAATTTGTCAATCAGATGAATCATCTCTCTGGTTGCTTTGCGTATGCCCACGAAGACCGCTCTTGCGACTATCGAGTGCCCGATGTTCAACTCGCACAAGCCGTTAATCGCCGCCACGGGGGCGATATTGCGATAAGTCAATCCGTGCCCTGCGTGAATAATCAGGTTATGCTCAAACCCGTCCGCCCCGGCGGACTCCAATTGCTCGACACGTTTGTGTTTGTCCTTTGCATTTTTGGCGTTGGCATAAGCGCCGGTATGCAGTTCGACCGCGTCGCAGCCCGCCTGTGCCGCTGCGATAATCTGGCCTTTGTCAGGCGTTATGAACGCGCTGACTGCGATTCCTTTTTTGTGCATCCTCTTGACGACTTCCATCAGCCGACGCTGATGCGTCCGGCAATCCAGCCCGCCCTCGGTGGTCAGTTCCTCTCTTTTCTCCGGCACAAGCGTCACCTGGTCAGGCCTTATTCGCTCGGCGATTTTTACAATTTCCTCCTCGAGCGACATCTCAAGGTTCAGCTTGCAAGCAACGGTCCGCTTCAATATCTCCACGTCCCTGTCGTTGATATGGCGCCTGTCCTGGCGAAGGTGAACGGTGATACCGTTGGCGCCTGCCAACTCGCATTCCACCGCCGCCCAGACGGGGTCCGGCTCATCGGCACGCCTGGCCTGCCTCACCGTCGCGATATGGTCTATGTTCACATTTAGTACGGCCATTATCGGTTTCCTTAACAAGCGTTTGCCATTATAGCATTGCGCACCCATCAAGCAATACACTGTTGCCAAACCGCCGCCGTTTTTTTATTATACGTAGTTTGCTGTTAGATGCCTTTCTCAACGATACCATTAAGGATTCGGAATGAGATTAACCTGGGCTAACAGGATTACGATTCTTCGCATACTGCTGATATTTCCGTTTGTCAGCTTTATGCTGAAAGTCAACGACCCGAAGCTGACCGAGACGATGCGGCATGCGATTCGTTACACGGCGGTATTCATTTTTTTCGTTATGGCTGTCAGTGACGGGCTTGATGGCTTCTTCGCCCGCAGGAACGGCCAGGCCACAAAGCTGGGCTCCTTTCTCGACCCTACCGCCGACAAACTCCTTATGACCTGCGCCTGCCTGCTGCTTTCCTCGCAAACAGCCGGAGTCGATGGTTTCCTGCTGCCGCCCACTGTGGTCGTGTTGATTATCGGAAAGGACCTGTTCCTCCTAATCGGGTTCCTAATCGTGTATTTCATCACAACCAGGGTTCGAATCATCCCTGCGCCGGTAGGAAAAGTTGCTACGACGCTGCAACTATCTATGGTCGCAGGGATTCTCATTGCTCCGGAGGTGTCTCGGTTCATCCCCGGCTGGATTTGGTTTCTCCGATTCCTCTGGTGGTCTGCAGCCACTACTGCCATCGCAGCGACCCTCATTTACATCGGCAAAGGCAGCAAAATCATCGAGGAGTCCGAGCAGCCCAGCAACCATCAGGCAGGCGCTGCAAAAAGCTCATAGCTGTCATTGACCTGCACCGCAGTCGGCTGTATCATTTCGTCTTCGACTCTCACCATTTTTTATGTGAAAGGAATATCTATGCTGAACGTGGCAAATCACAAAACGAGTAGCGTTTCACGCAGGGCCTTCCTGAAATCCTCAGCGGCAGCGGGGTTATCCGCTGTGCTCGCCGCATCTCCGCGAACTTATGCCGCGGGCTCCGACAAAATCCGTGTTGGGCTTGTCGGCTGCGGCGGAAGAGGAAGGCACGATACAACAAACCTCCTTAAAGCGGATGCAAACGTTGAAATAGTCGCTATGGGAGACGTCTTCAAGGACCGAATCGGCGAATCAATCTCCAGGTTATCGCAGGCGTTCCCCGGCAGGATAAATGCAACGCCCGATACCTGTTTTGTCGGCCTTGACGCCTATAAGAAAGTGCTGGAACAGGATATTGATATGGTCGTACTTACGGAGACGCCCCATTTTCGTCCTCAGCACTTCAGGGCCGCAGTCGAGGCGGGCAAACACATCTTTATGGAAAAGCCGGTTGCCGTTGACCCGGCGGGCGTACGCTCGGTCATACAGACGGCTGATATGGCCGATGCAAAGGGGCTGAAAGTCGTTTGCGGGACGCAGATGCGGCGTATCGCCCACCTTGTCGCCGCGATTGAACGAATCCACAACGGCCAAATCGGCGATATCGTCGCTGGGCAGTGCGTCCGCGTCGGCGATGGGTTGATGACCTGGGGAGCCAAAGAACGCAAAGCCGGGTGGTCGGATATGGAATGGCAGCTTCGCCGATGGCTTTTTGTGACGTGGCTGTCGGGCGACTTCATAGTCGAACAGCACATCCACAACCTCGACATAATCAACTGGGCGATGAATTCACATCCGGCCAAGTGTCTCGGCGTGGGCGGCAGGCAGGTCCGCACGGGGCCGGAGTACGGCAACGTTTACGACCATATGGCAGTCGAGTACGAATATCCCAACGGCGCAAAAATCGCCTATATGGGCGCACAAATAGACGGCTGCACCGACCGAAACGACCAGCGGCTGCAGGGAACAAAAGGCAGCGCCTATCTCGATTTCGCCATTGCTAAAATCGACGGGCAGAACCCTTGGAAGAACGAGGGCGAATCGCCCAATCCGGAAATAAAGCAGCATGCTGACCACTTGGCCGCTATCCGCGAAAACAAACCCATAAACGAGGCGAATCGCGTCGCGGAAAGCACGCTGACCACCATAATGGGGCGAATGAGCGTCTATACCGGCAGGGAACTCTCGTGGGACTGGGTTATGAACGCATCAAAACTCGACCTGACGCCAGCCAGTTATGAATTTGGCCCCGCCCCGGCTCTGGAAGTTGCTATGCCCGGCAAGACACAACTCATATAGTGAATTGAGGAATCAAATATGGCAAAGATGGGAATGTGCCGCCGAGATGTCCTGAAAATGGGTTTCTCGGCTGGCCTTACAGGTGTGATGGGTACGTCAGGATTACTTGCCGCCGAAGAAAAGCATGCAAAACTGCACAAGGCGGTCTTTATCGGGATGCTGCGAAAGGCCGCGCCTTCCGACGCCGAGAGATTCGCTCTTGCCAAAAAGTGCGGCTTTGAGGCAGTCGAAGCCGAGCCCCTCGACTCGTTAGACACGATGCAAGCACAGGCCGAAGCCGCGAAGCAAGAGGGTGTCCCCATCCACGGCCTGATGTTCAATGGCTGGACCTCGCCGCTTTCGGACGGCGACCCGCAGGTACGCGCCAAGGGCGTCAAAGGAATGGAAAAAGCCCTTCGCTGTGCAAACGCCATCGGCGCATCCGCCGTCCTGATTGTACCCGCAGTCGTCAAAGAGGATGTTACTTACGCACAGGCATACGAGCGTTCGCAAAAGCATATCCGCGAACTGGTTCCACTGGCTGCCGAGATGAAGGTGGCTATTGCGGTTGAGAACGTCTGGAATAAGTTCCTCCTCAGTCCCCTCGAATTTGCGCGGTACATCGATGAATTTGAAAATCCCTGGGTGCGTGCATATTTCGACGTGGGTAATTGCATAGTCAATGCCTATGCGCAGGACTGGATTCGCACATTAGGCAAGCGAATCATCAAGGTGCACGTCAAGGACTTCAAACGCGAAGGTTCCAAGTGGGTGAATTTGCTTGATGGAGACGTCAACTGGCCCCAGGTCCGCCGTGCGCTCGATGAAGTCGGCTACGAGGGTTTCCTCACCGCTGAACTTTCTGCCGAAGACGAGGCCTACCTCACCGACGTCGCACAGCGAATGGACAAAATCATCGCTATGTAACCGCCGCAGGGACGATAAGACAGAAGGTTTATAATCGCGGACTGGTCCGGCGACCATCAGCGGAGAGTAAGTCAAACTTGACTAACGTTCCGGCGCGGCTTACCATACAGAGCGGACTGCAAAGGAAAGGAACTGATATGGAAACGGTGCTCGAAACAAACGTCGCAGGCGCAGAACCAAAACGCGGCAAAGTCCGCGACGTCTATGACCTCGGCGACAAATTGCTCATCGTTGCAACCGACCGGCTCAGCGCATTCGATGTCGTTATGAAGACGCCTATCCCTTATAAAGGGGCGGTCCTGACGCAGATTTCGCTGTTCTGGTTCAACTACTTTGCAAAGGACGTCGAGCACCACGTCATAACTGACAAGGTCGCCGAGTACCCCAGGCCGTTTAGTGCTCTCGCAGACCAGCTTAAAGGACGGTCTATGCTTTGCAGGAAAGTCGAGGTTTTTCCCGTCGAGTGTGTGGTCCGCGGATACTTAGCCGGCTCCGGCTGGAAAGAATACAAGGACTCGCAGACCGTCTGTGGGCACAAACTCCCGGCGGGCCTTCGACAGTGCGACAAACTCCCGCAGCCAATCTTCACCCCAGCCACCAAGGCGGAACGCGGTCTGCACGATGAGAACATCGATTTTGCACGGTGTGTCGAAATCATCGGCGAAAAGGACGCAACGTACCTCCGCGACAAATCCATCGAGATTTTCAACAAGGCGTCAAAATACGCGGAGTCGAAGGGTATTATTCTCGCCGACACAAAATTCGAGTGGGGCAAAGCCGAGGGCAAAATCATCCTTATAGATGAAATCCTAACCCCCGACTCCTCGCGATTCTGGCCCGCAGACAAGTGCGCCCCCGGCCGCGACCAGGAGTCATTCGACAAACAATTCGTCCGAAACTACCTCGAGGACATCAAATTCAATAAATCAGGCCCCGGCGTTACGCTGCCGCCCGACATTGTCAAAAAGACAAGCGAAAAATATATCGAGGCCTATGAACGCCTCACCGGAAAAAAATTCCAGAGATGACCGTGCTGTCGATGTGTGTTTAACACCTGGTTTTACAGCGGGGGTCGGCAAACCGTTCGTCTCAATCTGTCTTGGCCTCGTCATCGTCACAGCACTTGTCTATCTGCCCGTGCGTAACTTCGAGTTCGTCCACTACGATGACGACGACTACGTCACCAACAACCAAAACGTTCAGCAGGGATTGTGCTGGCAGGGTATTAAATGGGCGTTCACAACGGGGCACGCAAGCAACTGGCACCCGCTGACCTGGCTGTCGCACATTCTCGATTGCTCTCTTTTTGGCGACAACGCCGGCTGGCACCACCTTGTCAACGTCTTGTTCCACACCATAAACACGCTACTGCTCTTTATTGTCTTTGCCCGGATGACAAGGCAACTCTGGCCGAGCGCATTTATCGCCGCGTTGTTTGCCCTGCATCCCCTGCACGTCGAGTCGGTCGCCTGGGTGGCGGAGCGAAAAGATGTCCTGAGCACTTTTTTCTGGATGCTCACGATGCTTGCTTACGTTCGCTATGTTGAGCGGGCTAATGTTCAGCGGTATCTGCTCACTCTCTTGCTATTTGCCCTGGGCCTTATGGCAAAGCCGATGCTCGTCACCCTGCCGTTTGTGCTGCTTCTGCTCGACTACTGGCCGCTCAATCGCTTTCTTAATTCCAAGTTATCAATTCTCAATTTGCTTCTTGAGAAAATCCCGTTCCTGGTTCTATCCGTCGCATCAAGTATCGTCACCTTCATCGTCCAGCAAAAGGGCGGCGCCGTTCCTTCATTCGCGGCGCTATCGCTGGCAGACCGGCTGCCGAATGCAGTCGTCTCGTATCTTGCGTACCTCGACAAAATGGTCTGGCCCAGCCGTCTGGCTGCCCTCTACCCTCACCCTGCCGGCGGCATACCCGCAATGAAGGTCGCCTTCAGCGTAACCGTTCTGGCATTCCTGACCGTGCTTTTCCTATATTACTCCCGCAAGTACAGATACTTAGCCGTCGGCTGGCTCTGGTATCTCGGCACGCTCGTCCCCGTCATCGGCGTCATCCAGGTGGGCGCGCAGGCGATGGCCGACAGATACACATACGTTCCCCTCATCGGCATCTTCGTAATCATCGCCTTCGGCGCGGCAGACCTCGCCGTCACAGCTCGTATTCACAAGACTGCCCTCGCTGTCGCCGCCGCGTTTATTCTCGCGGCTTGCGCCATTCTCACTTCAATCCAGGTTCGCTACTGGCAGGACAGCTTCTCTCTCTTTGACCATACCCTGGCTGTAACCAAAGACAACTACATAATGCACAACAACTACGGCAATATCCTCAACGACCTCGGTCGCCCCGCCGAAGCCGTATTCCACTTCCAGCAGGCGCTGCGCTCGCTCGGCGACTCCGGCGAAGTCCATAACAATATCGGCAACGCCCTACAGAAACTCGGCAAACTCGACGAGGCCATCGAACACTACAACGTCGCCATCAAACTCGACCCGAAACTGCTGCTCGCCCATTACAATCTTGGCCTGGCGCTGGCTGCGAAAGGCCAATATGACCAGGCAATCGAAAAATACAAAATCTACATCGGCCCAGAAATAGACACTTTGGCCGCTGGCAGCGACAATAACGAAGCCATCGCCCGATACGAGCAGGCGCTCAGGCATAAGCCGCTTTCTGTTGAAGTTATCAGCAACCTCGGCTATGCCCTCGCCAACCAGGGCAACGACAAAGACGCCGTGCGTTATTATTACACAGCCCTCAAAATCGACCCCAACGACATAATCACCCACGGCCGATTAGCCCTGACTCTTGCGGCCACAGGTGAGATAGACAAAGCCGTTGAGCAGTGCCGTATCGTCCTCGCCGCCAGCCCAAACGACGTCGAAATGCACACCAACCTCGGCATCCTCCTCCAGATCCAGGGCAAATTCGACGAGGCAATCGATTCCTACAAAAAAGCCCTCGAAATCGACCCCGCTTTCCAAAAGGCCCGCGATAATCTCAACGCCGCCCTTGCCCGGAAGCAGACGCAGGAATGACGAGTAATATATGGCCAAGAACGCTCCTGAAACTGCAAATCCGGCTTCAAATAGTCCGCCGGCGGCCGTTACGATCCTGGTGCTGACCTGCTTTTTTCTGTCGGGCCTGTCGGGGCTTATCTACGAAATCCTCTGGACAAGGATGATAATCAAGATTATCGGCGGTGCCCCATTTGCCGTCAGTATTATTCTGACGGTCTTTATGGCGGGCCTCGGCCTCGGCAGCTACATAGCCGGGCGCACAATCGACAGATTCAGGGAGCCGTTCAAGCTCGTCCGTCTCTATGGAATTCTCGAACTTGCCATAGGCGCTTATTGCCTCCTGCTGCCTGTTTTTCTGGCGTGCTTCAAACCGCTCTTTGCGGCCTGTTATAACCGCCTGTTTGACCACTTTATGCTCTACACTCTTTTGACCTTCGCCGGCTGTACCATCCTGCTGATTTTCCCTGTTACATGCATGGGAGCGACTTTGCCGATTCTCTGCCGGTTCTATGTTACCAAACTTGCCCACCTTGGCGCCAATGCAGGCCGGCTTTACGGGCTGAACACCATCGGGGCCGCCGTCGGCGCCTTGCTGTGCGGCTTCTGGCTTCTGCACTTGCTGGGGATAAATGGGACTCTCGCGTTTGCGGTGACACTCAACGGCGCCATCGGCATAATCAGCATAATTGCCGCATCCAGGTTCGGGGCCTCGTGTGAGCTGCCTGCGAACAATCGACTCGAGGAACATTCATTGAGGCATCAGGATGCCGCCGGTGCACCCTGTATTCAGAAGGGCGAGGCGACCGCGGCGCTGGTAATCTTCGCCGTCTCCGGTTTCTGCTCGATGAGCTATGAAGTAATCTGGACAAAATTACTCGGCCTGATTGCAGGCCCAACCACCTATTCTTTTGCCGTAGTGCTCGTTACCTTCATAACCTGCCTGGCGCTGGGCAGTATGCTCTTCGGCTGGCTCGCCGACAAAGTCAAAAGGCCTCTCTGGCTGCTGCTCGAGACCCAGGTAATCGCCGCTTTACTTGTTCTGCTTGTCAGCCACCTGCTGGGAAACAGTCAGTTTTTCTTCGCAAAGCTGATTTATCATTTCCGGGACAACTTCGCCCTGCTCAATATCTCCAAGGGGCTTGTCCTCTTCGCCTTTATGCTCGCCCCGACCATTTGCCTCGGCGCGACGTTTCCGTTAGTCGGCAAGATTTGCACGCCCTCGGTCTCAAGAGTAGGCAGGTCGCTGGGTTTCGCCTATGCCATCAACACCATAGGTGCGGTATCTGGTTCTTTTGCCGCCGGCTTTCTGCTGATACCTCTTGTCGGCAAAGAAAACGGGGTTCGACTGACGGTCGGTGTGCAGATTCTGACTGCCGTCCTGGTAATCGTCCTGCTGCCGGCTTTGGCCCGAAAAGGCAGGTTCCAGGGAGCCGCTGCATTGGCGCCGGCGGCATTCGGACTGGCACTGTGTTTTTTCCTGCCGAAATGGAACCGTACGGCACTTTCCCTGGGCAGATACCACCGACAGACAGAAATAGTCAATGAAATCATGACGACCGGCTGGATTAAGTCAATCTGGTCCGGCTCCGAAATACTCGCCGGCCAGCACACCGATGAAATCGTATTTTCACGAGACGGCATCTCTGGCTTCACGACGGTGACGAGCTACGAAGACGCCTTCGGCAACGTCGAGTACATACTCCTGCTCAGTGGAAAGCCGGATGCCAGCACCAGCGGGGACATGGCAACCCAGACGCTCATCGCCCACATACCGATGTTGTTCCACCCCCATCCCAGAACAGTTATGGTTCTCGGCTATGCCAGCGGTGTAACCGCGGGAGAAACGTTCTGCTACCCGATTGAGAAACTTGACGTACTTGAAATCAGCCGGGATGTCGTTGACGCCAGCAGATTCTTCGACCCCTGGAATGGTAACGTGCTGTCGAATCCCAGGACCGAGCTTATCATCCAGGACGGTCGGGCACACCTGCAGCTAACCACCCGCAAATACGATGTTATTATTTCCGAACCGTCGAATCCCTGGATGGCGGGACTGGCGGCTCTGTTTACACGGGATTTCTTCGAGCTGGCGAAAGCACGGCTGAGCGAAGGCGGAATTTTTGCGCAGTTTTTTCACTCTTACCAGATGGACTGGAACTCCTTTGCTTTGGTCTGCCGCAGCTTTGCCGCCGTGTATCCGAACAATGCGATGGTGCAGACCTCGGGGGGGGACTACCTTCTGCTCGGCTTCAAGAACTCCAAAGGAATCGAGTTTTCAAATGTCCAGCGTAATCTCCCCTGTGCTCAGAAGTCCAAGAACCTCAAAATCCCCGGCGCAAAGGCCCTTTATCGCCTCGTAAAGACGGAAAACCTCGCACTGTTGGCCGGCGATGGCCCTGTCAATACTGACAATATGCCCAAACTTGAATTCGCCGCGCCCAAAAATATGTTCGTTGACGACCCTGATATCGTCAAAAATATCGAAACCAGCAACCAGTTCAGCCCTGAGACCCGGCGTGTGAAAGAAGAGGTGGAAAGCGCCGTTGATTTACAGCTCGATTCCCTCGAGCTTATCCTGTCGGTCAAAAAAGCGGACTTGGGAGCGGTTGACCTTTCGCGCGCCACGGCCGACCAGCGGCAACGCTTCTTCGGGCTTGTCGAATCTTACTGTTTGAAGCACGATATTGATTATGAGCAGATAACGGACGATTCGCTGAAGAGCCGCTGCCTGGCGCTGCAGATATCGTCGCTCGAAAACAACCTAGGCAGAGTGACCAACAAGCTGGTGGCGTACCATAAGATTGCCGCGCTTTGTCAGCAGAAAGGAGATCTGTCCAAAGCCGCCCTGTACTATTCCAGAATCCTCCAGCAAAATCCGGGCGACATAATCACCCACGGCCGGCTCGCGATTGTGCTTGCAGCTATGGGCCAAATCGAGAAGGCCATCGAACAGTGTCGTATTGTCCTCGCCGCCAACCCTAACGATGCTGAAATGCACTGCAACCTTGGCATCCTTCTTCAGACCCAGGGTAAACTTGACCAGGCAGTCGAGTCCTACAAGAAAGCCCTCGAAATCGACCCTGCTTTCCAAAAGGCCCGCGACAATCTCAACGCCGCCCTCGCACAAAAACGATAACATCCCCAAAAACCCTTTACACACTTTTGGGCATCGCTCGTTATTATTATCTGGATATTTATGGATTATTCACAACGCCTTGAACTCTTTGAAAAGTTGAAGGCCGAGTACACCGGCCTGCTGACGGGGACTCTCTGGAAACTGGCCGGCGATAAGGAACTGTTTGCTGAGGCCCTGCAATTTGCATTACTGGGTATGTGGCAAAACGTCGAAAAATTGAATACTCCCGGCGCCGCCGGCTACATCTACCGTATAGCACTATCCGCGAACTCAAAGGCCTGGCGAAACCGCATTGGCAGGAACGGGCAACTGCCCGGCTATGTTGTCGCACAGCCACGTCAGGAAGAAACTGATGTCGAGGCGGTTCACTCAGTAAGAAGAGCAATATCACAACTTCCCGAAAAGCAATCACAGGCAATAGTTATGCGATACATTGACCAGTTCGATTATGAAACAATCGCGGCGAAGCTGAATTGCTCCGCCGAGGCCGCCCGTTCGCACGTGTCAAAGGCGCTGGCGACAATCAGGCAAAAGTTTGCCATAAAGGAGGACTGATATGAACGATGAGAAATTAGAACAAATTCTCCGCTCAATCGGCGTTCAACACGTGCCGGATGAAGTCGCACGTCTTGCCGAACACACGGCCGAGAGTTTCACCGCTGCGCTGCGATTCATCCACGCCCAGCAGCTGGTGCGCACACCATTCATAGTCGGCCTCAAGAGAATCGCTGCCGCTGCGGTTATTGTAATTGTGTTCTCTATCGGCCTGGGCGTCGGCCGATTCTCGAAGTCACCCGCCGAAAAAACGCCGTCTCTTGATGTCCCAGCATACACCACAGCGCTGCTGCCAACACCCGGCCGCAAACCCGAAAACGGCTTTTGGCAGCAGAAAGCCATCGCCGCACTCAAACCAAGACCTTATGTCAGCCGTGCAGCCACGAAAACCGACCTTATCAACGCATACAAACAATATCTCAAGGAGAAACATTATGACTAAGAAAAACGTCATCAAATTTTCGCTTGCCGCCTCTTACGTCATCGTTATGCTCATCGTCGGCTGCATCCCGGAGGACTCACTCACCTGGTCCGCCGACGGCTCGACGGGCCTGCTCAGTACCAAAGGCACCCTCTACATCGTTGACGGCAATTCAGGCGCTCTGACATTGATTAGCGACCAGAACGTCCAGCCCTGGCCCGCCATATCCAGCGACGGCAAACTCGTCGCCTGGGCGCAAGCCATGCCGGTCAACGATTATACGCAGGGGATGGCGCAGCTCACGGCGGCAGGACGAAACATGATTGCATCGCATGCGGACCTGCTCAAGAAGCAAATCGCAACCGAAGGGTTGAGCGACGGTAATTTCCCGCCGCTTGAAAAGGATAAGAAATTTAATAAATATTACATCAAATGGGTTGAGCGTTGCCTTGTTGAGACGGCCGATGGGGACATGGCTAAAAAAATAGGCGTCGAGCTTGCCGAAGGGACAAAAAAAGAGCAGCTTTCGTGCTATCGCATCATTGTCGCGCCGACCGATGACCCCAACAACAGAAAAGTTATCGTCACAACGGCTATGCCCATGTGGTATCTGAATTTTTCGCCCGACGGCAAGTATCTCGCGTACCTGGCCGAGCGGGTTGATGTTAAGGACAAGTTCGAGAGCGGCTTTGACCTCTATATCGCAGAGCTGGATTCGTCTGCAAAGGCCATTCTGGTAGCTCAGAATATCGCAGTCGGTTACGACTGGCGTTCGGACAGCCGTGCACTGGCTTTCCTCAAGCCCGAAAAAGATGATTTCGAAGACCAGGATTTCCTCGTTGGCTCCCTTGTCGAACAGACCATCAGCGACGCAAATGGTGTGACTTCCATAAGCCCAGTGGGGCCAAATGTGACAGAACACTTTGGCGCCCACATTCTAAAGCACGATCGCGCAGAGCTTGCAGGCGTCGTCTTTCATAGTTGGATGAGGGTCGCGTATGCCCGTGACAATCGCATCCTCTTTTCCTGTGCCGAGATGTCATTTCCTTCGAGCAAGCTCGAGGAGGAGAAATGGTCCATCTTTTGTTATGACCCGCTCACGGGCGCTCTTGCCGATGTCTTACCCGAAACCGCTGTTGAGTTTACTGAAGGCAACATTCATCTTTTCACGCTTTCACACGATTCAACAAGATTGCTGCTGCCGGGTAATAAGAACAAGCTTGGCATGTACACTCTTGGCAAGGGTCTTGACTCCGCCAAATTGTTTGTTGACGCCAACGAATCGTTCGGCAATGATCTCGCCCAACTCGCCCCCGCGTGGAAGGGAAACAGTTCCTTTACCTACCTGGTCGCTGAGAACAGCCGGTTTCTTACACCAGACCCGAACACGCCGCACCGTCGAAAAGAAATCGTTGTCATCGACACAGACGGTCATCTCAAGCAGGTACTGAGCAGGGATTGGCCCGACATGGATTTGCTGAAATGACGATAATCCCAGGCGCACAAGAGGCCGGACGCAGAACCAACCTCGCCCGGCCTTGTTTTTTTGCCTTTTACCTTTTGCTTTTTGCCTTGTTACAGTCCCCAGGCCTTTGCGAAGGCCCTGAAGCTGCGGTCGTATGTTTTCTCGGCCTGAGCGGGGAAGCAGCAGCCGGGCAGTTGCCGCATCGACAAGTGGTAGCTTATGCACTCGCAGCACGTGCCCTTCTTTTCGCAGCCCGCATACGTGCACCCGCAACCCTTCAGATTTTCTTTCTTCTTACATTCCATCGCATCATCTCCCTGCAAGACCTTACTTGTCATTTCTGCGCGGTATGTTTGGGGCCATCTTTGCAGACCGATTATACCGATAACCAATCCATAATGCAATTCGACTATCTTGCTGTCGCCCTAAACGCCAACTATGGCAGCAGCCGCCCGTAAATTTCCCATAAAAAGGACAAAACCGTAACTTTCGCGTAACATGCCATCCGTACAATCGGTCCAGAAAGATGTTCAAGAAGATGCTGTTAAGGAGTGAATTATGGTCTTGAAGCATTTAATCGCCAAATCTCGGACAGTCGTCCTGCCATTTGAGCAGACCTGCAGGTCATACTCATCGCATTTTTTGAAAGGAGACCTTATCATGAACCGATTATCAATCGCACATTCACATATCCTGGTTTTGACGGGAATCGTTTTAGTTGCGGCACTATCTGTGGCTGTCGCGCCCTGCCAGGCCTCACAGCTCACCGGCCGTGTTACCGACTACCTTGATGTCCTCAACTCCGGCAACCGTCAGCGCATTGGGAACTATATCACAGCAAACTACGACCCATCCTTTCTCAAGAGCGTCCCCATAGAAATACAAACGACCGTACACATGGGATTCTACTACCAGACCGGCGGTTTGGGTTACGAGTTTCACGGTATGCGCAATTCTCAAACCGGACAACTCAGCGCACTGCTGCGCAACAAGCTTACCGGCTCGTGGATAGACCTGACTATACCGCTTGTGCAACAGACCGGCGAAAAACTCGTCG
>CAYGVZ010000013.1:0-22225 GCA_964353475.1 uncultured Pirellulales bacterium
CGGACGTTATCGCGAGTGATGGCGGCGTGAATGGCCACTGCGACCGTCACAAACGGGGCCTTCAGTTCGGCTGCGATGTCGACTGATGATCGGGTCTCGGACACAGCCAGCGCCGCGGTCTTGGGCTCCGTCAGCGTTTTGTAGTTCGGAGAATACGGGTCCCACATCTCGCCCCAGCACTCGTTGATGCACGATACTCGCAGACCGAAATCGGCCGAGAGTTTCCTGTGCGTGGCAACGTAATCCTCAATAGTGACTCCAAGGCCGTAGCGCCCCTTCGGCGGGCACAACTCGATGGCGTCATAGCCGAAACGCTTGAGGCGTTTGTAAGTGACTTCAGGATGCAGGTAGGTCTCCTCCTGTCCGAAGGTTAGTTGAAAATACGAGAATTTTAGCGGTTTCATCCTTTCACCCCAGCGTGTTTTCTGTTCGTTCATATCGGCGGCCCTGTATCACACCTGCGCAACAATCGGCCACTTCCACGCGGCAATCTTGCGCCGCCAAGCTCCCTAGCCAAGCAATCTTATCAGAATCTTCGTCGGCTTACCATAAGTAGACACTTTTTTAGAATGTTATGGCCAGCGCGGGCAGAAAATATGATCGACGCCTGACAACCAATGCGAGTGTCGCGCATCCGGTCGGAAGACCGGAAAAACTTTGAAAGCTGGATAGGCGTAACGGGGGGAAGCTGGTACAATTATACAGCACGGCCTAGCGGCGTAGCCGGGCGAGGTCAAATGGGAAATGCAGGATGAAAGTGAAACCAAACATGAAAATGAAAGTGAAATTGACCAGGATACCGCTGCCTTTTTGCTGTCTCGTCGCTGCGCTTGTCTTCGCCACTTCAACCGCAGCCGCGTGGGGAGCGGTTGACGATTCCCCTGAATTCGGCCAGTGGCAGCCGCTGTTCAACGGCAAGAACCTTGACGGCTGGTATGTCGTCATAGGGGACAAAAAGAGCGACGATCCCAACCGCCTGGTTCAAATCCACGACGGCATGGTGCATATGTACAAAGATGCTCCTGCCGAGAGTGAGCAACCGTTCGGTTACATCGCCACCGACAAGGAATACACCGACTTCGATCTACGGCTCGAATACCAATGGGGCGTCAAGCGGTTTGCGCCCCGCGCCCGCGCGCCGCGCGACTCCGGCATCCTCTACTGCGTGGTCGGCAAGGACGGTGTCTGGCCCCGGTGCGTAGAGTGCCAGATATGGGAGGGCGACGTTGGAGACACCTATGCGGTCTATACTCGTGTCACGGCGCCGGTGGACCCGGCCACAAAAAACCAGCCCGTCTATCTCTCACCTGAGGCGGGCGGCATTCCGCACATCGTAGGCGATGCCAACAGCATCGGACGTGTGGGCCGCAACCCGATGAACGAGCATGAGGGATGGAACACCATCGAAGTCGTTGTCCGAAACGGTGCCGCGACGCATATCGTGAACGGCCGGACGGTTAACGAAGTGACAAAGGCAGAAGAGTTGGTGGACAACACCTGGGTGCCGTTAAGGAAGGGCCGGATCGCGTTGCAGTTGGAAGGCGCAGAAATCTTCTACCGTAATATCCAGATCAAAACTGCTAGCCCCGCGGCGGAGCAACAGCAGGTTGAGCGATGGGGAATATTTGAGGCGGAGCTGAACGGGCCGAGCGACGGAAATCCGTTTGTCGAGGTCGATTTGACGGCTGAGTTCAGCAACGCCAGCAAGAGCGTCAAGGTCGTCGGTTTCTATGACGGCGGCGGAGTTTATCGCGTTCGGTTTATGCCGGATGAGCCCGGCGAGTGGAAATACACTACCAGCAGCAACGCCGACGCGCTGAACGGCATAAAGGGAACGTTTGAGTGTGTGGCGCCTTCGGCGGGCAATCACGGGCCGGTGGGAGTGAAGGATACATATCATTTCGCATACGCCGATGGGGCGCCGTATTACCAGTTTGGGACGACCTGCTATGCGTGGATTCACCAGACAGAGGAGTTGCAGCAGCAGACGCTGAAGACGCTGGCAACTGCGCCGTTCAACAAGATTCGAATGTGCGTCTTTCCCAAGAATTACGCCTACAACAAGAATGAGCCAGCGCTATTCGCGTTCGAGAAGAATGCCGACGGCAAGTTCGACTTTACGCGATTCAGTCCCGCGTTTTTTCGTCATCTGGAAAGGCGTGTAAAAGACCTGGGGGAACTGGGTATCGAGGCGGACTTGATTCTGTTTCATCCATACGATGAAGGACGGTGGGGTTTTGACAGGATGGATGCGGCCGGCGACAGGCGGTATCTGCGATATATCGTTGCGCGATTGAGCGCATTTCGCAACGTGTGGTGGTCGATGGCGAATGAATACGATTTTATGGGCAAGAAGAAGCCGGGCGACTGGGACGATTTTTTCCAGATTGTCCAGCAGGCAGACACGTACAATCATTTTCGCGGCGTCCATAACGGCGCAAAATGGTATGACCATACGAAGCCCTGGGTAACGCACGCGAGTATTCAGAGCTCAGAATTAGAAAAGGCGAAAGAGTGGCGAAAGCGCTACAAGAAGCCCATAGTCGATGATGAATGCCAGTACGAGGGCAATATCCGCGAGCCGTGGGGCAATCTCACGGCGCAGGAGCTTGTACATCGTTTCTGGTTAGGCACGGTGGTCGGCTGTTATGTAGGGCACGGCGAGACGTATATTCATCCTGAAGATATCCTGTGGTGGTCGAAGGGCGGCGTGTTGCACGGGGAAAGCCCGGCGAGGATTGCATTCCTGCGCAAGCTGGTCGAAGATGGCCCGGCGGTGGGCCTTGAGCCGATTGAGGGCTCGTGGGAATGGGATGTTTACGCGGGCGGCAGGAAGGGGACGGATTATTATCTGTGCTACTTCGGAGTTCATCAGCCGAAGGTTGCAGAACTGCCGCTGCCTTCCACCGGCCAATACAAGGTCGAAGTCATTGACACCTGGAATATGACCTTAACGCCGATTGAAGGGACATTCACGAGCAAGAAGCCGATTCCGCTGCCGGGCAAACCATATCTTGCCCTGCGAGCACAAAAGATGACACAGTGATTCTGGAAAATGTATATGTACAAGCGAATTGTCGCTTTTCTGGTCATCGGTGCCTTGGGTACGGCATCGGCCGTCGAATTGAGAAGTCCGAACGGCAGAGTTGTTGCGACGATAGCCGTCGATAACGGGCGGCTGACCTACACATTGACGCGAGCAGATGCGGCGGTGCTTGATAAATCAGAAATGGGAATAACAATTGACGGCGTTGACCTGGGGAAGGACGCGGTGATTGGCGAGGCGAAGTTCGGAACCATCAACGAAAAGTACCCCTGGTACGGCGTAAAGTCGGAGGCCACAAATCACTGCAACACAGCGGCGATACCGATTAAGAGCGGCGGGCTTGACTGGACGATTGAAGCCCGCGCGTACAACGACGGCTTTGCATATCGCTATATTGTCCCCGGCGCAGGCAAACGAATGGTCTCTGGTGAAAAGACAGACTGGCGATTGCCCACGGGCTGCCAGGTGTGGTGTCAAACCAACACAAAGAACTATGAGGGCCTTTATGGCAAGGAGAAACCCCAAGACGTCAACATCACCGCAACATTCGGATTCCCTGTGACAATAGAACTGCCGGACGCAACTTATGCGGCCATAACCGAAGGCGCATTATTCAACTATAGTGGAATGAGCTTGCAGGCAACAGGGACAAACGTGTTGAAAGGGATTTTTGAAGACGACCCTAACGGTTTTGTGCTTGATGGCGAGATTCGCTCGCCGTGGCGAATCACGATGACCGGGCCCGACTTAAATGCTCTTGTCAACTGCGATATCGTGCACAACGTCTGCGACCCGCCGGACAAGGGACTTTTCCCGCAGGGGATAAAGACCGAGTGGATAAAGCCGGGCAGGGCACTGTGGCACTGGTGGTCTGGGGACAACGTCGGCTTCGAAAAACAGAAATGGTACGTGGACAAGGCGGGTCAGATGGGCTTCGAGTACATACTTCTTGACGGCGGGTGGGAAAACCGGCTGGCGGAGGACGGCAGAAACAAGTGGGTGGTGCTTTCGGAGCTTTGCAGGTACGCCGGGCAGAAAGGTGTGCGCGTATGGGTGTGGAAGTACTGGACCAGCCGGACGCGCAACGGAGTCGAGACGGCAGGTGTGGAAACGCACGAAAAACGAGCGGATTTCTTCAAGCGATGCAAAGACGCCGGCGCGGTCGGCGTCAAAATTGACTTTATGGATTCAGAATCAAAAGAGCGAATCGACTTTTACACCAACACCCTCAAAGACGCCGCCGAGTTCAAGCTGATGATTAATTTCCACGGGGCAAACAAGCCCACGGGCGAATCGCGGACATTCCCCAACGAGATGACCCGCGAGGGGATACGGGGTCTCGAATACAATAAATGGGACAAATTGCCGCCGGATTATTATGCTGCCCTGCCTTTTGTACGCCTGCTGGCAGGCCACGGCGACTTTACGCCCTGCACGTTCGACCCGAATATGCTCAAAGGGACGACCGTTACGCTGCAACTTGCCAGTGCCGTTGTCTTTACCTCGCCGATGATGCACTGGGCCGACAGGCCCGAACTGTATGAGGCAAGCCCGGCATTTGAGGTGATGAAACAAATCCCATCCATCTGGGATGAAACGCTCGTTTTGCCGGGCAGCAGAATCGGTGAACTCGCCGCCCTTGCGAGACGTAAGGGGAGTAACTGGTTTATCGGCGTCATCAACGGCTCAGACGGCGTCAAGAAATATGAGATTGATTTGGCGTTCCTCGGCGACGGCCGGTTCAAGGCAATGTTTGTCCGTGACGGGATGGACAGCCCCCCGGCGATGAAGATTGAGAAGACCACAGTTGAGAAAGGCGGCAAGGTGGGTGTGGAAATGGCGCCGGGCGGCGGGTTTGTGGGCTGGTTAGCGAGATAGCACAACAGACAATTGGCCACGACTGCCGATATTTGGTATAGTAAAGAAGAGACGTTTGATAGAACGGAGATGCAAGATGAGAAAGAACATAGTAACAATTGCATTGGCGGTGCTGCTCGTAGCGAACACAATGTTTACATGTGGCTGCGAGACAAAAGCACAGACAGGGGCGGCGGTAGGCGCAGGCGGAGGCGCCCTTGCCGGCCAGGCAATTGGTCGTGACACCAAATCAACGTTAATAGGGGCCGGAATCGGCGCAGCAGCGGGTTACATCATCGGTAATCAGCAGGACAAGAAACAGACCAAGGCCGCTGATGAAATGAACACCGTAACCGTCAACGTCACCAACAGCAACGGTTCGGTTACGCCGGTCAAGCTGAAAAAGGACGGCGCCGGTTACATCGGCCCCAAGGGCGAGCGTTATGACCATTTGCCGACCGAGGCGGAGCTTAAGCCGGTTTACGGATTCTAAGAGCGTCTAACAAGACGAGATGGAGTATGGTCGGCAGGCCGAGATTGCCGCGTCCCCAGGGGACTCGCAATGACATTTTTTTATCAGCAGCACTAAAGGTTCGTACGTGAAGGCAGGCAATAGTTGGCATTGCGTTGTGCCGTGTTGACGGCAGCATATTCTCAGCGTATCAGTGCGCCAACTGCCTCGGCGCCGTAGTGTGAAAAGTCGTCTGCGCTATAGGCAGTTATCAGGCCTTCCTGCATCATATCCCAGAGATGATAGACATCGCTCTCTATGAAGACCCTGCCCACCTTTTCATCGAATTGGGCGCCGAGCCGACTCTCTATCTCAGCGATTGTTTCCTCTATGGTGCGGGCGTCGCGGTACACCCGCTCTGAAGTCATCGCATCAAAACAGTCGGCCAGTCCCACGATTTTGCCCATCAGAGGTATCTGGTCGCCCTTGAGGCCGTTGGGGTATCCTTCGCCGTCAACGTGCTCGTGGTGATGCAGCACGCCGGGTATGATGTCCCGCATCTGTTTTATGCCGCTGAGGATATTCGCGCCTATCGACGGGTGCATTTTAAGCCGGGTGCGGTCCTGCTCACTGAGTTTGCCTTTCTTGCACAGAACGGATTCATCGATGCCGATTTTGCCGATGTCGTGCAGCAGCCCCGCCAGGTATATCCTGGGTATCTGCTCCCGGTCGAGGTGATGCTGCTCGACCAAACGTTCGGCAATCCACTTTGAAATAAACGCGACGCGCTCCGAGTGTCCCCGCGTATATCTGTCTTTGGCGTCGATGCTTCTCGTCAGGGCTTTTAGCGAGCCGATGAACAGCTCCTTGAGGTCGTTGAACAGCCGGTTGTTTTCGACGAACACCGCGCACTCGCTTGCCACGGAGGTGAATAGTTTCACATCCGTGCTGTCGAAGTCGGGCTTGTCAACGCGGTTGACGGCGACCATAAAACCGATTATCCGGCTCGTATCGGACTGGGGCCGTCGCGGCAGGCCTTCCGCCGACTGCGGCTTTTCTCTGCCGCACAAAGGCACAACGATTATGTTTCGGATGTTCCCGGGCCAGTCGTATCTGAAGGGGGCGTCAACCTCGCTGTCGAGCAACGCCTCCTTGCCGGCGGCCAGCTCCTGCTGCAGGCGCTCATACAAGGTCACCGTGCTTCGCTCGTCGATATCTATAAGCCCCGAGCCGGCCACCAGCACAAATCGTTTTTCATCCTCGATGTTTTTCTCCTGGAGAATCGCTATGCCCTCGACATCAACTATTCCGGTCAGGTTGTCGCAGGCCATTTGAAGGAAGTTGGCGTCCGGCTCGACAATCTCCATATTGGTGCTGATTTTATACAGCAGCACGAGTTCCTCGTAGGTCTGCGCCAGTTCGGTGCTGACCATATCCATCTGCTGAACGGCCTGCTGATGGGCCATCAATTTGTCGGCGAACAAGCCGAGCATTTCCGCCGCGATGGCGGCTGTATCGCCGCGTTTGGACGCGCACGACGTTTTTGCCTGCCCCAGGTCGATTATCCCTGCCATCGGCGGCTCGGCCTGAGTGGTTGCAGCTGAATGCAGGACAACCGCGAGATATCGCCCATCGACGACGGCTGCACAGTGGGGCCGCGACAGGGCAATTTTTTCTCCCGGCGCCTCCCGAAGAAATGCCGAGGCAACGTCGCAGATTTGTCTTGTATCGCTTTTGGATTGCTCCGGCCGGCACAAGACAGGGATTTGCCCGTCCCGGCTGCACACCGCGAAGGTCAGCCCCTGCCTGGTTACTCTCTCGCCGAACTCCTTCAGCTCGCGCAATTCCGGGGCGCTCAGATTGCTCGCCGCGACATCAGGCATTGTCAGCTTTTTTCGTTCTGTCTTCACAAGAGGTTCTTTGTCCCCGAGGATCTGTTCGTAAACCCGCGGTCAGGCGCCCGCCGTTGCCTGCCTCTGATACAGGATGTCGTCGATGATTCGCAGCAGCTCCTTCGGGCTGAACGGTTTGGTTATGCACTGGGAAATCCGCAGTCGCTGCTGCTGCTCATCGTCGATGGCAAAGTTTCTGGCCGTAAGCAGCATCACCGGTATCTCTTTTGTCTGCTCGTTGGCCCGCAGTTTTTCAATAAGTTCAAGCCCCGTCATAACAGGCATCTGGAAATCAGCAATGATAATGTCGGGTTTCTCGGCGCAGGCCAGCTCGTATGCCTCGGCGCCGTTTCCTGCGGTGATTGCCTCATAGCCGTTGTTGCGAAGCTTTATCGCAACCACGTGTACAATGTGCACTTCATCATCGACGACCAGAACCTTTTTAGCCGACATCGCAATTCCTTTCCTGCTTTACACACCCTCTGCAATACGTGCAGCGACTCCGTTCTCCTCCAACTGGCGCAAGCCATGCTGCGTAAGTTTGTGGGAACATCTGGCGTTAGCCATCCCCTGGCGGACTTTCCGCACCGTTCTAAGGTTTTTTCGGCCTGCCAGACCCGCCCCTTTACCACCGGCGCATAAGATATGCCCGTTTTGTGGAATGGCCGCCAAAGGCCGATAAGAAATGTCCCCACCGCCCTGACGGCGAAGTGAGTGCCGGCGGTAAAACACACCTCTGCGGGCATAAAAAAACCGGCCCATCCTGGGCCGGCTCGTTGCCTATTGATGCTTAAAGAAGGTTTTCTCGACCTTCGGCTGGACTTGTCCGCCGTCCTTGTGGCGGATGTTTCATAACCCCGTGTGCGGCATTGAGTCATCCGGCTGCAGCAGACCCGTGCTCGTATCCAGCACCCAGCCCGCCTGGTTGGCCCCGGCCGTGGTTGCGCCATCCTCAAAGCGAATGTTGCTGTTGCCGTTAAATGGGTTGGCCGGTATCTTCTGCAGATACGGGCCGCGACCATCCTGTCCCCGGGCCAGCATCGCCGCCTTGAACACGGTTGAATCGGTCGTGGGAGGTAACTGCCCCGAATGATGAATCCTGTAGAGTTCGAGTTGAGAACGCATTGTCTGCAGGTCAACGGCCAGCCGTGCCTCTCTTGCACTCGATACCACAGCCGCCACTGAGGGCGTTAAGACGCCGGCACAAGTGGCGAAAAAGGCGCCGAATATCGAAATTTGAAGCAGAGCAAAACCGAATTTTACCCGCATTTTCCAGCCCTCCAAAATCGGGGGCGCATTGTTCCCCTGATAATTGCGCTTGGCACAAGCCATCCCCTGGCGGACTCGCTTTCTCCCGTGATTTCGAGATACCCGCTTAGTGAAAGTATAAGGTGTTTCGGCGACAGAGCCAAATCAGCCCGGCCAGATTACCGGACGCTGGGCGCGTTTTTTTTGCAGACACTCATTGCAATGCGAGAAATGGCCAATCCGTTTTATGGTTTTTCAGAAAAACCGCTCAAATGCGAATGTATGCGGGGAGATTCGCGATGTGTATCGACCTTTTTTCGTCCGCCTGGGGATGGCTTGCGCCAGCGGCTAAGTGGCCAAGCCAAATCCAGATACAACCGACCCGCTCCAGTGCGGATTTGACTTTATCGGCCCATTCAATCAGGACGACAGAATCGGGCCGACAGTAGTCATCGAAGCCAATTGCCTCGAACTCGGCCGGTGATTTCAGCCGGTAGGCGTCAACGTGAAAGATGTCCAGTCGCCCTGAGTATTCATTCACGATGACAAACGTGGGGCTGTTGACTTCGCTTGCCGTTTCATTCGCTCCAAGCCCCGCCGCTATGCCCTTAATCAAATGCGTCTTGCCGCTGCCAAGCTCGCCGCAGATGGCAACAACCTCTCCGCCTCGTAACTGCGAACCGAAGCGCTGGCCGAATTTAATCGTCTGCTGCGGCGAATCCGTTGTGATATCAAAAGTCATTTTTACAAACCCATGATGTTCCCAGCTGCCATGCCGATGCCCACGATGGCATAGGACAGCAAAATATAAACAACTGCAAAAACTATCAGAAACGACGCCCTCGCATAAGGCCTGCTCTTATCTGTGAATCTTTCCCTGACTGTTCCTTTAATAAAGTGGGATGCTATCCAGAGCCCAATGATTCCGAACGGATTTGCCAAACCAAGAATCGCATAGCCGCGCCATGTGTGGAACAGCAATAGTCCTGCAAGTCCGGCACTAAGATAAGACATCAGCAGGATAGAACATATTGCCAATGAGAGAATTACATACTCGTCTTGTAATAACGGTTCGATTACCTCGGCGTTTAGGACTCCTCTGGGACTAACCGGCTGAAAGACAAGGTCGTCAGTAAAGGTATTCACATCCCCTACAAATTCAAAAGCGGTGTACCGTCCCTTCTGCCTCTCAAAGTCAGAGGTGAACGCATCCTGCATCCCTTTTGGAATAGTGTCTTGCCTGTAAAAATCCCTGTGAGACCATTTAACAAGGCCCTTCGACGCCAGCACATCAACATACCCCAAGACCACAATCCGCAAAGAAAACGACATATTTTCATAAGCGGCTGTCGGACGCATTGGATAAAACGCCGTTTCACTGGGGAACTCGACATACAGGCAAGGCCATCTAACATTTTTCTGACGCAATTCATACTCAGGGAATTGCTTCAACAATTCCACGGTTGAAGATAGCCACGACACAACGAGAACATATTGGCCGGATAAATAGGGCTCAAACGCCTTCAGTTGTTCGGGGTCGATGATGGTCTTCTTTTCACTAAGGTACTCACTAAGGGCGGCCAATGAATCGGCCCTGATTGTCTCCGTGTGGATGCCCCATCTATCCATTTCATCAAATACATTGACCCCCTTCGTGGCAAGTGAAGGCATAAAACCAAGGTTTAACGGGAACAACAAGGCAAAAGATTGCATTATGACAATACCACCAACGGCGTTATATGCTGCCCTTAGAGGATTTCTCCCTCTGAATTGAGGAACCGAATCGACCAAATCGACCTTCACATTTTCCGGGTTACCAAAGACGGGAAAAATCCACACTGCGCTGTCCTTCAGTTTAAGGGGAAGTGCGACGGTAATTAGCATCTTCTCTACGCCATTGTTGTAGGAGATCAGAGCCTGCTGAGCATCTTGAGACACAGGTTTCAGCGAGCGGTAGTCGCTACCCGAAAAGGCCACACCGTCTCCGAAACAGGGAACAGGCATGCTCAACATTGCTGCGACAATCAGCAACCCCTTAGCGTTCCTCATCGCAAAGCTCATAAATAATCAATCGAAAATAATAGATAATCAATCCTTGAGGTGGTCATAGCCGGATGGTTTGAGGTCGAGGACTTTGCCATCGGGCATTTTTATCTGCATTTTACCGCTGTTTGTGGTCGTGGCGATTCGCGTAATGGGTACAGGCATATCCCAGCCCTTAAGCAGTTTTTCACATTCCTTTTCGCTGAGTGTAAAAAGGAGCTCGAAGTCCTCGCCGTCATTGAGGGCGGCGTCTAAAGGTTTCTTTGACTTTCGGGCGTCTTTGGAGATTGGGATATTTGCTGCTTCGATAATCGCTCCGACCTTGCTTTGTGTGCATATACGATTCAGGTCGGTGCTGAGTCCATCGCTTATATCCATCATTGCATTGACCGTGGCTATCGAGGTTATCTGCAATGCTTCTTTGACCCTTGGCTCAAATTCGAGGTGTTTGCCGAACCGCGAGCCGCCGAGAGAGCCGGTTACGCAAATCGCATCGCCGACTTTTGCTCCCGACCGCTTTATCGGCTCACAACCTGCGCGCCTGCTGAGCATCGCCACGTTAATCGCAAATCTGCCCGCGGCGGACCAGGCCGTGATGTCCCCCCCGACGAGCGGACAACCGTATTTGTCCGCCGCAATAATAATGCCTGCGTGTAACTTTTTTAGTTGGGCCTGGCCGAAACCCTTTGGCAATGCAACGCTTACCACGGCGCACAGGGGAACTGTCGCCATCGCAGCGCAATCGCTCAAGCTCGCCGCCATTGCCTTGTAGCCGACCTGTTTGAGAGTTGCTTTTCTCAAATCAAAATGCACGCCGTCAAGGAGCATATCGGTGGTAATCAGGACCGTAACGCCCTCCGCCAGGCGCACCTCGGCCATATCGTCGCCGATACCGATGGGGAAATCTTCTGGAGACAATCTGCGCTGCTTTGCGAACCAGGCCGTGATTTGGTCTTCGCCGCGGTTCATCGTCCTGCAAGAACTTTTCGCCAGTGCCGAATCTGTTCAGCCGCCTGTTTTATGCCCGCTGCGCCGGCAGTTGCATACCCAGCCGCCACGTTCTCCGCCCCAAGGTACTTATATACATCCCGCCCAATCGCCTTTGAGTATTTCTTCATCTCGGCCACAGGCACATCTGCGATTTTAAGGCCCTGCTTTTCGCAGTGAGCCACCAGCATCCCCACAATCCCGTGCGCCTCGCGGAACGCAACACCCTTTTTTACAAGGTATTCCGCCAGCGCCGTCGCGTCGAGAAAGCCCTCATTGAGACCTTCTGCAATTCGTTTGGCGTCGAATCGTGCGTGTTTGACAATCGCCGCCGCCATATCCAGCCCTTCGCCGACGCAATCCGAGGCAGCAAAAACGTGCAGCTTGTCCTCCTGCAAATCACGGTTGTAACCGCTGGGCTGTCCCTTGAGGATTGTCAGCATCGCCATCAGTGCACCATACACCCTGCCCGTCCTGCTGCGAATCAGCTCGAGGGCATCGGGATTTCGCTTCTGCGGCATCATACTTGAGGACGTGCAGAAACTGTCGTCAATCCGGATGAATCCGAACTCATTCGAGCAGTAGATAATCCAGTCCTCGGCCAATCGCGACAGGTGCATCGCAACCATTGCACAGTCGAATATGAACTGGGCGCAAAAGTCCCTGTCGCTGACGGCGTCGATGCTGTTGCGGGTAATGTCAGCAAAGCCGAGCAGTCCGGCGGTACTTGCCCGGTTCAGAGGGAGTGTTGAACCTGCTATTGCACCGCTGCCCAAAGGCGAGACATCCACAAGGCCGCGGCAATCGGTTAAACGCACAAAGTCACGCTCCAACTGCTCAACGAAACTGACCAGATATGCCGCAATGGATATCGGCTGGGCCCGCTGAAGGTGCGTGTAGGCAGGCATCACGGAATCCTTGTATTTGCCGGCAAGAGCAACAAAGGCATCCTGGAGATTCGTGATTTTGCCCTGCAGGATTTCTACCTGGTCTCGCATCCACAGGCGTATATCAAGAGCGACCTGGTCGTTTCGACTCCTGCCCGTATGCAACTTCCTGCCCGCCTCGCCGATTTTCCTGATTAAAGCCGCCTCAATCGCCATATGAATATCTTCGTATGTCTTGTCGAAGCGGAATTTCCCCGCGGCGATTTCCTTTTCGATTTTGAGCAGCCCCTTCCTGATTCGGGCAAACTCCGCTTTTGTTATCAGGCGCTGCCTGGCTAACATTTGTGCGTGGGCTATCGAGCCGGCGATATCATACCTGTACAGCCGCTTGTCGAAGCTCAGCGACTCTACAAAATCCACCATTAAACTGCTCGGTTCGCCCGCCAGACGTTTCTCCCAGCTTTTTTGCTTGCCCATTCCTGTCACTCCAAAGAAACAAGTGTATTTCACGGCAATGATACCCCCCCTTGCGCGCCCCTGTCAAGCACGACGCCCTACCCTGTTTTGAGCCGTCATCTCGGACAATTGTGTCGAGGTCATTTGGACAACCGGCGGTCGTTCTTAAAACAGGGCTGGGGTGCACAACCTTTTTCTGCGGGATTCGTATTAAACATTAGACGGCGGAATCGAAGAATGGAAAGCCAACGGCCTAGCGGTGGAAACTTGAGTGAAAAACAGTGAGTTTTCTCGTGGGCGCCGGCCAGCCGGCGCGATGACCGAAAAAGATATGGGGGGCAAATTGTTCGCCGGCTGGTTCGACGCCCATCTATAGTTTGAAATTCGAGACGGTACTCGCTCCGATTAGCCGAGCAGCCAGGCGCCTGTGGTAAAATAGAACAGGATGGTCGCAATATCCACAGACGCCAGCACGATAGGCCCTGCGGCAATTTTTGGGTCAACACGCAGATTTCGTATAACGGTAGGGACAATCATCCCCAGCAGACAGGCAGTTATCATTGCCAGCCAGATGCTCCCTCCGATGACCAGACCCTGCCGGAAGTCGTGTTTCCACAAAAAAGCGGTTCCCCCGACTATTATTCCTGCGCCGGCGCCGAGCATAGCCGAGATAAATATCTCTTTCCGCAGGGCGGCCAATATGCGACTCCACGAAACCTGCTGCTGCAAAAAAACCTGTAAAGTAAGCGTCATCGACTGGATGCTGACGCTTTCAGCAAGGGCCAGTACGACCGTTATGAACATTGCCAGTGCGGCAACCTGGCCGATAAGCAGCTCATACCGGCTGGCAATGAAAGCGCAAATGATGCCGCTGGTTATGTTGCACAACAGCCAGGGGAAACGGCTCTGGAAGCTTGCCCACGAAGAGACCGTTTTGCCCAGAGAGACGTGAACGCCGATTAGCTGAAACACATTGTCTAACTGCCGCTGATGAGCAATACCTGCAATCTCATCGGTGAAAAGCCGGACATCAACGACGCCCACAAGCCGGTTTACATCATCGACCACCGGTATCGCAAGAAAACGATGCTCGGAGAGCAGTTCGCACGCCCGGAGGACCGTGTCCGATGCCGAAACCGAGACAGGCGAACTGGCCGCAATTGAGGAAACCTTCACCGCAGGGTCGCTTGTCAGCACACCCCTTACAGGAACCACCCCGACAAGTCGCTCCTGTTCATCCGTTACGTACAGGTACAGTATTTCGCTGGTGCTGTCGTGAGTTCTCAGCGACTCCACAACCTGCCCCACCGTCTGGTCCTGCCTGAGCGCAACAAAATCCCTGTGCATATACCTGGAAACCGGTTCCCGCAAGTTCTGGTCGTTCAGTCTTATGGTCATTACACACCCCGCTTTGTGCCGGCTACTTGCCTTTTCGAAATACCCTGCCTAAGCCGTTCAGCCCCCAGAAGGACCTTTTGCGAGGAAATACCCCCTCGCTGACGTAACGAATGTCTTCAACCGAGTAGAACGCCTTCGGGTCGAACTGCCGGATTATCCCAACCACGTCATCAACATCGCTGCGTTTAACGATAGTATAAACGATATAGACGGGCCCTGTGCTGCCGACCGCAGGAATAGTCGTTACGCCGTAGCCGCTCAACCGCAGACCATCAAGCAGTTCGTCAGCCAGTCGGTTTGTCATCAGCCGCACGACTGACGTTCCGATCGCCAGCCGTTCCTCGACCAACATTCCGACGAAGTTGCCCGTGGCGAAACCGCCGGCGTATGCGACATAGCATACAATGCTGCCCATATGCTGCATCACCTTGCTGATGACGATAACCCATATCAGCACCTCGAAAAAGCCGAGCACCGGCGCAATGAATTTGTGTCCGCGCGATACCGAAATGATTCGCAGCGTGCCTATGGTGACATCGCCGATGCGCGACAGGAAAATCAAAATCGGCAGTACAACAAACGTGAATGTCCAGGAATCAAAAAATTCCATATCATCAGCCGCCCGTTACAGTATTCTGCTTGTCGTCAATCAAGACGATTGACCCGGTTGAATGATATAGAATTCCTCTCTCTGCGGCAACACGCAGTTTGACAACCTCTCTTGCCTGCGCAAGAGAATTCCTTTCGGGTACAAATCAGCGTTGCAGCGTGTTCGTTATCTGCCTGCCCGATGTCTATATGGGGCTGCAATCAGGGTCGTCCGGCATAGTGCAGCCGAGCCAATCCTCGGCAAGTACGGCAAAGTCATAGAAATCCACTTTGCAGTTACGGTCGATGTCGCCGCGTTTGTAACCCCAGTCGCCGCACTCAAGCTCCAAGGCACCCTTGAACAAATCTGTCACGCCTTCGACCCACTTCGACCAGACAATGTGCGGCAGGGAGATATCTGCAGCCATTATCTCGTTGGTGTCTCGGATAAGCGTTGACGGCGTGAATCCGCCTTTGCCTGTCAAATAGGCGGCCTCAAGCATATATTCGGTTGCCCGCAGGAGCCCCACTTCACCCTTCAAGCTTGGCATCCTGGTGGTGGTTACCCACACGGCAATGGGCCCATCAATCCGCGGCCCGGTCCGAAAGAACTCCCTGTTTTGTTCCCACAGCGTTACGATGTTCCAGTTGTTGCCGTCAGCGTACTTGTGGACAGCGTAAACTCCGTCATACCCGCCATACCAGCCATGCGCCACCAGCCAGTCGCCTGATGCGTCAACGGCGTCAAAACCGGTGTTCTCAGGCAGAAAGGCGGTCATTACATTCGGGTCGTTCGGGTTTGCGATATCGGCAACTTGCGCGTAGGCATTGGGCTCGTATTGGTTCGCCGACCAGACGACCTTATTGCCGTCAATGGCCAGACCGCAGGCATAATGGTCGGTCGGCAGAACGCTTATAGTGTACTGCTGAACGTTGTTCGCCTCTGTTATATCTGCCGCATAGACCGTTTCGAGGTTGCTGTTGTTGGCATCGTTGCCGCAATACGCGACCATTCGACCCGACAAATCAAGATAGTCAATGTACTCGCAGAGGGGAAAGAATTCGCAGATTATGCAGGGGTCGCTCTGGTTGGTAATGTCAGCCACCCTCACAAGCTCCCAGCCGGAGGGGTGCCAAATAGTGTAAACAACAACGGGTCCAGATATTGCCAGTCGAAAATCGCCTGGTGCATTCATATCAATCAGAAACTCCTGACGGCACGGGTCATCCAGGTTTACCCCGTAAATGCGGGATATCCCGCCGGGGTCTCGCTGGTCAATCCAGACAGATACGTTCCCTGAGACGGCAAAATTACCCTGCCAACCCATAACCTGATGGTCGGGGGCGGTTGTAATCTCACCGACGCTGTTCGGGTCGAGTTTCATTGCCTTCGCTGCCGGGCACAACAGCAGCGCCGAGAGTATCAGCCCTATGATTAGTATTGGCTTCTTCATAAGCCGTCCTCCTTAATTCGCAGGATTTTCCGTGAAACACCGCAAAAAGCCCTGCAAGCCCCAAGTTCGCAGTACGTATCTTTAACCGCTGCAATAAATGCCGTGCAGACTCCTCCTGCGCTGACTCGATTTGAATTTCAAAGAAATGCATGCCCCAGGTGCAGGATAAATGATAACAGCCCCTGCCTGCTTGCCAAGGGCAAAATCCGCAATCCCGGGTAAGAAATGTCGGCGGAAACACGTTTGGTGCGGCAAGCGGGGGCTTTTTCAGATTGCCGTTAGTGCCAGGCCGGTTTGTGCGCAAAAAAAGATGACGCTCGGCAATGCCATTTGCCGATTGTCATCTGCCCTGCCTGTCTGCAACTGCGGCTAAGGGCTATCCCTTTTCATCCTTTTCTTTTCCGTTCCTTTTCCACCACTGGGGCTTGGCTGCCTCCTGCACCCTCTGGTCCCACTTCTCCCCGCTCTTCTCGAATTCAACCTTGTCCGCGTGTATTTTCAGAATCTTCACATCGTGCATCAAACCGCCTTCGTGGAGGATCTGGTCTTCCATCAGAATCATTGGCTCGTCTTCGCAATACAAGATTGCGGTGACCACACCAAACCGCGGTTCCGGACGCGTGTACTCCGGCTGCTGCTTCGTCTGGGTATTCGATGCGTGCATCGCGACTTTATAGCCGAGCATGCCGCATATTGCTATCGCACCCAGCAAAAGCCATTTTATTGTGCTTCTGTCCATAATGAAGGTATCCTTATAGCTGCCCAATACGGGCCCATCCTCACTATCGCAAGCGCGCCGGGCCTGCTGCGACTGTTGCTGCGCGACGCAACAAAAGCCGCTAACATTGCATCGGCACAACGCGCCCTCTCCTTAATTTCCGGCTATCCCCGGTCCTATAACGCCATATCTCTCACAGTCCCAAAAAAACGACCCAGCAAGAGCCGCGCCGGCACTCAATTGCCCGCGCAAGACCGGGCGCCGACTCTAAATCAAATTATACAATCTGTGGGCAACTGCTCCTAATGCCCCCGCACAATTATTTCTTCTATCGCGCGCGCTACCACGTAGTCGGGCAATTTTCCCATCGCCGGGGATAATTCATATCGTGCGATTATACTTTTGTCCGGATATGCCCCACGCTCCCTGATTAACTGCGCAGCCGTTTCCCGCATTTGCTCGTCCAACATTTCCGGCCTCGCTTTTTCCCTCGCTGCCGCAACCAACCGTTCAAACTCTTCCTTGCCCCCATACCAGTCCAACTCAAATCCCAGCGCCGCCGCTCCCGCCCTTTCAGTTCTGTCGAAAGTATATTGGACCCCCAGCGGATTGTAGGACTCGATTCTCTCCTCGACAAAAGCCAGGCAGGCCTCCCTGCACGTCTGGTACTTCTCTTCAACATCAAGGGCCGGGAACTTCTTCGCCGCGGCCTCATCTCTTAACAGGGCGTCAATCCTTTGGCGCACAACTGCCTTGCCGGCCTCCAGCCGTTCGTACAGCATCTCCCAATAGGCCCGCAACAGTAACTCCGTCTTGGTCATCACTGGCGCGCTCGCCGGCGGATATGATCCCGATATCGTTTCGCCCGACGCCGAACCGCCGGTTGGTTCATCTGCGGGCGTCTCTCAATTCACTTACCGCTCTCACACGGAGTGTCGCCGGTAATCCCATTCGCCCGCCGTTGCTCCTTTACCGGCTGCCGGCCCTTGTGTTCTTCTCGACAGCTCCTCCATTGCCTCGCACTGGATTAGCTTGCCATAAAGCTCGTGTTCATCTCTGGCGTACATCGTAATCGCGTCGCTCTCGACCGCACCCAGCTCATTGCGCCGCACAAGCTCGGCAAAGGCAAATTTGCGCATCGCAACGTCTCGGTGGTCTTCTCCCGCTAATTCCTCAATTACTCCCACGAGAAAGTCGGTCTTCAGCAACTCCATTCCACCGGCGAGATTTCTGTGCGGCGTGGTTATCGCTGCCTGCTGCGTGTCAACCTGCTTACCGCCGGTTTTGTCTCGCACGCTTTCAACAAAAGCGCCCATCCATTTGCCGGCTTTGCCCTTGACCGCTTCCTTAAAACGCGTCATCCTGCTGTCTTGCCATCTATACATCCCGGTGCGTCCCGCTACTGCCGCCGACTTCCTTGTCTTTGCTCGCATTGAACTCCATAATCCCGCCGCCCCGGCGAGGATAGCAACCACAAGCAGTTGTATCCATATCGCATCACCGCCATCCCCGGCGGCTAATATAACTGCTGCAAGACAACGGCACATAGTAACTGCCCGATTGGTGCGCTCTTATCACTTTTTGGGCGTCCTGCGGAGGCAAACGCATCGGAAAGTGCTCGCAAGCACCCCCGGCCCGGGCTCCTATCTCGGAGTCCGTCAGGTCTTGGTGGTTGTGCGCCGGGTCAGCTCCTTCATCGCCGCACACTGGATGTCCTTGCCGTAAAGGCCTTTCTCATCCACGGAATACACCGTAAGAGCGCTGCTGTCTATTTCGCTTTGCTGCTCCCTGCGGAGAACCTCATTGAAGCTGAGCTTTCTCATAGCAACATCGTTCTTGTCCTCGCCTTCGGTATGCTCGATCACGCCCAGCAGAAATTCCAAATCGAGCATTTCCATTCCACCCGCGAGATTTTTCCCCGCTCTTGTCTTGGTCTGCATAGCATTATCTCCGCCTGTTTCCTCGCTGACGCCTCCCAGTTCAACAATTCTCGTACTCGTGCTCCTTTTCACCTCTGCTCTTTTTTCACTTATGCCCCAGGCCATCATTACGTCCTCCAGCCAAACAACCTGCCGCACGCACACCTCACGCTTGTCTCGCTTATTGCCTCAGTACTTATAAGTCCTCTCCTCGCATAAGTCAAGAGAATACTCAACCGACCCCGCCGTGTCAATTTGTCTTGCAGAAACGGCCCTGTAGCGGTAAACTGCATCGCCAGCGCGGGCTCGTAGCTCAGCGGCAGAGCGGTGGACTCATAATCCATTGGTCGTAGGTTCGAATCCTACCGGGCCCAGTCAAAAGCGCATTTTCGACCCCATTATGTGGGATTGTCCCTGCACGATTCTGCACCGAAGCGCACATTCTTGCACCTGAAAAACAAGAATTCGACAAGTGTTCGTCAAGCTTGCCGTCTGTGCCTGTTGCGCTTGCAACCGCCACAACGGAGCAACATCAGGACGTAAAACAAAAGAGATGCATTATGAGATTGAGGGTTCAACTGGACCCAAAAGCGTGCAAATCATATATCCGCAGGTCATAGTTGATGGAGTGACGCGTACTCCCATTGAAGAGATAGTTTACAACACTTATGGCCAGGCGGAGAGGTTCATCTCGACCGACGGGATTGTTACTAAGTTTGAATACGGCGGCGGCCGAGTAACTAAGGCAATTGCAGATTACCACCCGGCGCAGGGCCTCAACATCGTTACCGAATACAGCTATGATGCCGCGGGGAATCTCACGGATACGAGATACCAGTATGATTTGTGGATCTCGCTTTTCAACCACATCAGATGCAGGTACAACTCGCTGGACCAATTGACTAATACATTGTCGCCTAGTCCGTATGTTTCCGAGACGATTTTCAGGTATGACCAATGCAAGCAACTACAGGAGGTGAAGAGGCAGATTGGAGCCAATTATCAGAAGGCCAGCTATACCTATGATATACTGGACAACATTGAGACGATAGCCAGCCCGATAACTGACGCACTGAATCGGCAAACTACGAATGACTACTGGCCCGATGAATCGTTCAAATCGGTTCTGGACGCTGAGAACCATTCGACGAATTACGAGTACAACGGCCGGGGTCTGCTCAAGAAGAGCAAGGATGCAAAAAATGCGGAGACGCTTTATGATTACGATAATAACGGGAATCTCTGGAAGATTACAGACGCCCTCAACCAGGTGACGGAATATGCCCATGACCTTTTTGACCGTCTCCAGCAGATCAAGTACGCAGACAATACTACCGAGCAGTTCACCTACTACGATACTGGTACGATTCACACCTACAAGAACAGGGCGAATGAGACAATCACTTATAGCTACGACGCGCTGAATCGGGTGACGCAGAAGGTTTATTCGGGTACACCCACTCGCACAATCAACTATAAGTATGATATAGCCGGTCGCCTGACAAGAGTCGAGGATACGACGGCCGGCCAAGCTACGCTGGTTACAACTTACACCTACGATCGAATCGGGCTTCTCGTTGATACGGTAAATCAGCAGTCGCGGGACGTCAGCTATGAGTATGACCGATTTGGCCGCCGCAGCAAGTTAATTTATCCGGACGGCAGCTTTGTTACATACGAGTATGACTGGCTTGGCCGTCTAAGCAGCATGAACACCGATGAGGTTGTCGGTTACTGGCCTATGGTGGATGATTGCTGGGGCTGGGGGGGCAATACGGTGGCACATGACATCAGCGGGCACGGCAACAATGGCACAACAACGAGGGTCTGGTACGATATATGGACCTACGGTATGGTTGGGGCCGCTTTTGGATTTGACGGCGTACAAGACCGCATAGAAGTCCCAAACAGCAGCAGCTTGAATTTTGGCGACAACGTTGATTTCACGATTTCGGCCTGGGTCGAAGTCGCTTCAACCAATAGCGGCGGGGCCATATTCCACAAGAGAACTGGAGATACGGGTTATGCGGTCTCGGTGTCGGGTACCCAGGACCTGGTTGTCTTCATTGGCGGCACCAGTACACAGCAACGGACGATTCCCGGGATCCTTACACCCGGTCAATATGTACTCGTTACATTTGTATTCGACAGAGATGGGCAATGCACCATTTACCGAAACGGCCAGCCCTTCGGTACCCCCTTTAACATATCGGGCTTAGGGAATATAACCAACGCTGCGAACTGCTATATGGGCTTCGCACCGCCCGGCAGCTATTTTACCGGCAGGATTGACGATGTACGCATATACAAGAAGGCCCTATCGGGCAGTGAGATAGCAGGGCTCTATAAGGTGGGTGCTAATGACCCGAAGACGGGTCTGCTTTGTTTCTGGTCTGAGGACTATAAGACCTATGCCTTTACAGCCGACGACTGGACCTACTCTGAGGAGTTCTGGTTTGACCCTGTCTGGCAATGGGATGAGTACGGTATCCTGCCGTGGACACCTGCAGTGCACGCGGTAGGAGACCAGCCCTCTGACCCGACTGATTCTAAGCCGGTTTATTGCCTCTGGTCCGCTTCTGAAAACCGCTACTATTATGCCTGGGATGCGGCTGAGAAGAATGCCCTTGTTACTGCCGGCTGGCAGAACAACGGTATTTGGTGGTACAAGCCGGTACGCAAGGACTTCAGCTATCAGCTTGTGCGGTACGACTACGACCACCTGTCGCGGCTTGAGAGCAAGAGATACCGCAACGGAAGAGAGATTTCGTATGAATATGATCTTGCCAGTCGCCTGCTGGAGATAGATGACCTTCATTCAACTTATACGGATATCACATACAATTACACGTACGACAAGATGGATAACCGCTTGACTAAATCGCGCGACAGCGCCACCGCGGATCAATACACCTATGACCAGATCTACCAGCTTGACTATGTCACGCCTGCGAGCGGGCCGGTAGTTGATTATGTGTACGATTTCTTGGGCAATCGCGACTACGTGGATATCGGCTCGACGCGGACGGACTATACGCTCAAGACAAACGGCCTTAACCAGTATAATACTGTCGGCGGCGGGGCGAGCTATACCTACGACAGCAAGGGCAATCTGGCTTACGATGGCACGCAGACCTATATCTATGACCATGAGAACCGCCTCATCGAAGTAAAGCAAGGACAAGGCGGCAGCACCATTGCAACTTACCAGTACGACTACGCGGGGAGGCGAATCAGGAAGACCGCCGGAGGCAACACAATCGAGTACGTCTATGACGGCG
>CAYGVZ010000014.1:0-21808 GCA_964353475.1 uncultured Pirellulales bacterium
CCAAATCATTGGTCTCCTGCGAGCCAACAAACTGGCTGCACAATGGACGTGTCAGGACCAGCGGATGTTGGATTTCTATTCGCAGTTTATATCCTCTGGCTATTTATGTTTCGATGTCGGAGCGAATATAGGCAACAGAACGAAAATTTTCCTCAAATTAGGGGCCAAAGTAGTTGCTGTTGAACCTCAGGACGACTGCGTAAGACGGCTTGAAGTATCTTACGGAAGAGACAATAACCTCAGGATAATTCAAAAAGTCCTCGGAGAATCGCAGGGCCAGGCGGAATTAATGGTGTGTAACGCCAGCACCATTTCGTCCATGTCACGGGAATGGATCGATTCGGTCAGGAAAAGCGGCAGATTCAGCAATTACTCCTGGGACAAGACACAAACCGTCTCGATGACAACACTCGACCAGCTTGTTGAAGAATACGGGATACCGGCCTTTACGAAAATCGATGTGGAGGGTTTCGAATACGAAGTGCTGAAAGGATTGTCGCAGCCGCTGAAATTTCTTTCTCTGGAATTTACGCCGGAATTTATCGCCTCAGCGTTTAAGTGCATAGAACACCTTCAATCGCTGGGCCAAATCCAACTGAACTACTCACTTGGCGAAACAATGCAGCTTGTTTCGGATAAGTGGATAAGTCCGGAGGAGATGGTCGTGACTCTTAAGAATTTCGGATACGACAACAAGGCCTTCGGCGACATATATGTGAAATTCCTGAACGCCGTTCCTGTGGCTGGTATGTCCTGTGATGCGAATTTGACTGTCGCCGGCCAGACGGACGGTCGCAGGATACGACCGGACCGGGCGCAGACAGGTATCACTGCACTTGTCTTCAGCAAGGACCGCGCAATGCAGTTGCAGGCGACAATTGAATCGTTCATCCTGCAGTGTCGGGACAATGATGCTGCTGAGCTGGTTGTATTATTCAAAGCTTCAAATCAGGTTCACCGTGGGCAGTATAAAGAACTGGAACAAAGATTTTCCGCTGTTAACTTTATCGAGGAAAATGACTTCAGGCGGCAGGTGCTCTCGCTTCTTGGGGGCCGCAGTTATGTGCTCTTTCTGGTTGATGATAACATTTTTGTCAGACCTTTCCGGCTTCGGGATGTTATGGCCGCTCTCGATTCAGAGAAAAATGCAGTTGGATTTTCCCTGCGACTCGGCAGAAACACTGATTATTGCTACTCGCTGAGTTCTGTGCAGAAAGTCCCCAGGTTCGAGTGCGTGCGTGAAGGAGTATTGAGGTACTGTTGGCCGAGCGCCGAGCACGATTTCGGCTATCCCTTGGAGGTGTCGAGTTCTGTTTACCGCTCCAGCGAGGTTTTGCACCTGCTCAGTCATCTCGAATTTTCAAATCCTAACACCCTCGAAGGCGCAATGAACCAGAACACCAGCGCGTTTGCCGAAACCAGCCCGTATCTGCTGACTCTTGAAGAGTCGGTAACATTCTGCAACCCTGTGAACGCGGTCCAGAACGCGTACAAGAACAACAAATTCGGCACAGTTCACAACTATACATCCGAACAGTTGGCGGACTGTTTTTCTCGCGGTATGGTGATAGATGTGCGAAGATACGTCGGCCTGGCGTCCAATTCAGCGCATCAGGAGGTCGAACTGTATTTGCGACCTGCTGACGGGGTGGTTTCAAATGCACAAGCGGTCGAAGCTGCTTGCGGACACAAGGGCGAGACCTTGAAACCGAAGTTCTCCATAGTGATGGCTAATTACAACAACGGCACGTACATCGCGCAAGCCATAGAATCGGTTCTCCGACAAACCTTCAAGGATTGGGAGCTTATAATTGTTGACGACTGCTCATCCGACGCCTCGGTCGAAGTAATCAAGCGTTATCTCACTGATGCCCGTATTTGCCTGATACGGCACGATACCAATAAAGGTTACGTTGCGGCTCTGAAAACGGGTATCGCCGCTGTCCGGAGCGACTTGTTCGGAATCCTCGACAGTGACGATGCTCTCATGCCAGGTGCCGCAGGGACGATGTACCGACACCACCTCGAATCACCTGATTGCGGCCTGATATACTCGCAGTTTGTTTGCTGTGACGCTTGGCTGAAACCCCGGCAAATCGGGTACTGCCGAGGCGTATCCATCGGCAAGACAAACCTCGAAGAAGACGTCGTGAGTCACTTCAAGACCTTCAGGCGGTCGGACTATCTCAAAACCGACGGCTATGACGAATCCATACTTTACGCTGAAGACAGAGACATCAGCTACAAAATGGAGGAAGTCGCCAAACTCAAATTCGTAAACGAATGTCTCTACCTCTACAGGGAACTGCCTGGCTCTCAGGGCCACGACCCCAAGAAGGTTGCAATCGGGTTACAGTCAATGTACCGGGCGAAGGCAAATGCGCGCATAAGGAGAAAAGAGGTCTGCGGACCGGCGGATATTTTCCTTAAGGCACGCGAGGAATTTAACAATGCGAATTACTACAGGGCCGGTGAGCTTATTCACCAGTACCGTGCCTCCGTCGATTACTCAACACTGCCCAGAATCATCAACCACTCCCGCAGTAAGCCGTCACCCGATTTGTCGGTCATAATAGTAACGTATGACAGACCCGCGGCACTGAAAGAATGTCTCGAATCGCTCTCGAAGCAGGACGACCCTGACTTTGAGGTCATTGTCGTTGACAATGGAAAAACAGACCCGGAACCCGTCAGGCAATACTTTGACCAGTACGTCAAGTGCCCGGTCAACTTTAACCTTTCTGAAGGGCGAAATATCGGTGTATGTTGTGCGAAGGGCAGGATAATTGCGTTTCTGGACGATGACGCTCTCGCAGGGCCGGATTTTGTGCGTTCCATAAAGGCGGCGTTCAAGACCTACGATATCTTTGGGTTGCGAGGCAAGGCGCTGCCGAAAAGCAATCCACAGGCGAATAAGGATGCGTGGTGTTACGACCGCGGCAACGACCCCTTCCCGACGTTCTGCGACCTCGAAGGATGCTCGGCGTTCCGCAGAGACATCTTTTTGTCTATGAATGGAATGGACCCGCTGCTGTTCGGGCACGAGGGTATAGACCTGACTTATAGAATTGCCCATAAATTCGGCGCGCTCAACAAGGTTGTTTACTGGCCTTTTACCATAATCTATCACGACGACGCATCCGCTCCCCGCGTGAGGGAAGAAAAGAAACGCGGGTACCGTTTAAAGGAGCAATATCTGGGGTTCAAGCACGGCGTCAACGTATTGCTGCTGCGTGAGGAAATGGAGCGGGACTACCTGCCTGGCCGGCTGGCCCAAGAACAATCGTCTGATACTTGTTGCCTGCCGCAGGCGCCGGCGAAGTTTAACACGGACAACATACCCGTGGTTCTGATGGTCTATAACAGGCCCAAACATACGCTCGAAGTCCTCAGGGCGCTGAGACAGTATGGCATAAGGAACATCTACATATTCTCCGACGCGCCGAAGACCCGCAATGATGAGCAGCAGGTGTCGTTAGTCAGGCGGCTGGTGCACAGCATCGACTGGACCAGGCCGAAAATAATCGAGCGGCAGACGAACCTCGGCCTTGGCCGCAGCATCGTGAGCGCAGTTGACCACGTATTCGAACACTATGATAAGCTTATTCTGCTCGAAGATGACTGCGTTCCTCAGCAGTACTTTTTCGACTTTGTCTGCACCTGCCTTGAAAAATACAAAGACAATCCAAAGGTTTTTGGCGTTACGGGCTACGCGGTTTCAGTGCCGGACGAAATTCTGAAGGATTATCCTTACGATTTGTATTTTTGCCCGCGAATCGGCAGTTGGGGCTGGGCCACCTGGAAAAGAGCGTGGCAGCATTACGGCGGTGATGTGCGCAAACTTGTTGAGGCGGCGAATGAAAAGGGAGTTGACCTGGCGCAGGGCGGAACCGACTTTCCAGTGTCTATCGAGAAATTCCTCAAGGGCCAGCTCAACGACGTCTGGGACGTCAACTGGGCGCTTTCGGTTTATTTAAAGAACGGTTACTACATCTATCCGACACGTTCTCACATTAAGAACGTAGGTATGGACGGCACAGGCGTTCACTGCAACAGGACGGCCAAATATGATGCGCCTTGCAGCGAAACTAAACCCTCGCGCTACCCGCAAGAGGTGTTCGTCGATGACCGCCTGATGGCCAATTTCAAGTCCCACTATCAGGCGAACGCTCAACAAAGCGCCGATGCTGTCGCCTCTTTGCGCTCGGCGAGAAGTCGCAAGGCACTGAAAGTCGCATACGTCAGCACGACCGACAAAAAAGGCGGGGCGGCGAAAGTTGCCTGGATGCTCAAACAGGGGCTGAAAGAACGCGGATTTACAACAAGGATGTTTGTGAAGGACAAACACTCGGACGACGGGGATGTGCAGATAATTACAAGTCCGATTCTGGACGGCGGCGTCGAATACAAGAAAAAGGGTCTGCTCTACTACGATATAAAATCAACCGTGCTGTTGGCGAGGAATCCGGACTTTGTCGGCTCCGACATCTTCCATTTCCATAACCTTCACGGCGACTACTTCAACCCGTTTGCCTTGTCCGGGCTGTCGAAGCTCAGACCTGCGGTGTGGACGCTCCACGATATGCAGGCAATAACGGGCCACTGTGCTCACGCCTTTGACTGCACAAAGTGGCAGACGGGCTGTGGCGACTGCCCGAATCTTGAGACCTACCCGGGTGTTTGCTGCGACCAGACGGCGGAGATGCTGCAGCACAAGGCCAGGATATACCAGGAGTCAGATGTTGAGATTATTGTCCCATCGCAGTGGCTCAGGGATATTGTTGAAAAAAGTATCCTGCGCGACAAGAAGGTGCATCTGATTTACAACGGCATTGACGAGCAAATCTACAGGCCGTACGACAAATCCGCCACGCGACGGGAGTTGAGGGTGCCGGAAGATGCAATCGTTGTCGGTTTTGCCTCTCCGAAGGGATTGTTCGAGGAATACAAGGGCGGCGACTTTATATTGGAGGCGTATAAATACTTTGTCGCCAAGTATCCCAATGTGTATTTCCTGTGCATTGGAGGCAGGGCCGAGAACGCCCCAACCGAAAGGTTTCTGCAAATACCGTTCGTAACGGATGAAGCAGCGCTGGCGCGGGTTTATTGTGCGGCGGATTTGTTTACGTATCCAAGCATTGCCGATAACTGTCCGCTGATAGTGCTGGAGCTTATGGGTTGCGGCGTCCCGGTCGTATCATTCAATACGGGCGGCGTGCCAGAGCTTATTGAACACGGTAAGACCGGTCTTGTCGCCGGCTATAAAAACACAACTGAGTTAATACAGTTGACTGAGCGGCTGGCCGGTGATGCGGACCTGCGAGCACAATTCAGCCGTGCATCGGTTGAACGCCTGCGGCAGAGATTCACGCTTCACAGGATGCTCGATGAACATACTCGCCTGTACGAAAAGCTTGTCGAACAATCGCGGCTTACAGGTGCTCCGGCAGTCAAAGAAATGGGAACAACAGCGACCGTCCCCGCCGATAGTCAATCGCGATACCTGGTCTCTGCCATCGTTTCGACATTCAATTCGGAAAGGTTCATCAGCGGTTGTCTGGAGGACCTGGAGAAACAGACAATCGCGGACAAACTGGAGATTATCGTAGTCAACAGCGGCTCGCAGCAGAACGAGGAGCAAATCGTCAAGGAGTTTCAGCAGAAGTACGGTAATATCGTTTACGTCAAGACAGAGCAGCGGGAGGGTATCTATTCGGCGTGGAACAGGGCGGTTCGGCTTGCGAGAGGCGAGTTCCTGACCAGCGCCAACACAGATGACCGCCATCGCGAAGACGCGCTCGAGGTAATGGCGAAGACATTGCAGGCAAATGCCGATACTGCTCTTGTTTATGGCGACCAGATTGTTACGGACACGCCGAATGCCACCTTTGAGAATCATCACGCCGTAGAGATGACCAAATGGCCGGAGTTCAGCAGGCAACGGTTGCTTTTCGGCTGCTGTGTCGGGTCGCAGCCGATGTGGCGAAAATCGCTTCACGATGAGTTTGGCTACTTCGACGAAACGCTTACCTGTGCGGCCGACTGGGATTTCTGGCTGAAAATCGCCGGCAAATACAGCTTCAAGCACATACCTGAGTTTTTGGGACTTTACTATCTCAACAAAGACGGCATCGAACACGGCAGAAAGATTCACAGCTTATACGAGCGATACCTTGTCGGCAAAAGATATGGCAATCCATATATATCCGTTGTCCCGCTCTATGAGGCAAAAGGCAATCCTTTGGTTTCGGTCTGGATGGCCGCGTATAATGCCGCTGATTACATCGCACGAGCGATTGAGAGCGTTCTTGTCCAGAATTACAGGAACTTTGAACTCATAGTTGTTGATGACGGCTCAACGGACGCCACGGCGGACATTGCAGCGAGCTTCAAAGACGATAAGATTAAAATCTTCCGTAAGGAAAACGGCGGGGCGGCCTCCGCGCGCAACTTTGCACTGGCAAAATCCTGCGGCAGCTTCATAGTGATTCTTGACAGCGACGATATGATAGCCCCCGATTTTCTTGCCCGGCATCTTCAGCAGTTTGACAAATGCCCACAGGCCGACCTCGTTTACTGCGACGACCTTCTTATTGACGCCGAAGACAAGCCCATACGTGTCATCGAAAGGCCCGAATACGCCGACGGCAAATTCCTGGTCAGGGACTTGTTCCGCTGCGGCTTCCCGATAGTGCCTTTCAGGACCTGTATCAGGAAAAGCGTCTTCGACAAGATAGGGCTTTACGATGAGCGGCTGATAGTGGCGGAGGACTACGATATGATGAGGCGTTTTGTAAATCAGGGCCTCAAGATGCGGCATCTGTCGGCGCCGCTTTATCTTCGCCGAGCCGTCGCGGGCAGTCATTCGAGAAACTTTAACGCCGCTAAAGCAAAGAGCCAGTTTGACGCTATCAGCAGGTTTGCGGAGACGTTCAGTCCTGAGCAGTTGTTTCCTGACGTGCGGTGGGATAAAGTGCCTGCCGGGCAGAAGCCGGTGCTTGCCAGGTGCAGGGCCGCGGTCGTTTATCTTTCAATCGGGCAGGATTACGCCAGGACCGGCGGCGATGAGTACGCACGCACGGCGTTTGGTTTGGCCTTGGCGGAGCTTGACGAATGTCTAAAGACCGACCCCGAAAACAGCAGTGTCCGACAGCTACTGGGCAAATGCGAGTCGATTCGAGTCGCGTATCTGAAGGCGGTTGGGCAAAGGGGTACAACATCTCCTGTTTGCGTATGAGCCGAAGACCTAAAGAAGACCGTCAGTTTCTCGATAATATAAATGAACGGAGTCGGCGCACGGCTGTAGGGAGAACGTCCTGTAAAAACGCGGTAATCGAAACGAGGTAGAGGCAAATGTCAACGATACAGCTCCCGGGTCTTTTGACGGGCATCGATACGAGTTCGCTCATCAGCCAGCTTATGGCCGTCGAGCGGCGCAGACTCAATATGTACCAGCAGCGTATGGCTTTGTGGGAGGACACAAAAGACGCACTTGGTAGTCTCGAGATCAAACTGAGTGCGCTGAGGTCCACCATACAGGCGCTGTCCGACGCCAACCAGCTCCGTGCCTTCAATGTTGCTTCCAGCGATGAGGACATACTTACTGCCGAGGCCACAAATAGCGCCTTTGAGGGCAACCACACCGTTGTAACCAATCAGTTGGCGACGGCAGACCGCTGGGTTCATACCGCTGGCCTGGAATACGCCGAGGATTATGTCAGCGACGAGCCCGGCACATTCATTTACTCCTATAACGGCAAGGAAGTAGCCATTACAACCACAGCTACTACCACTTTGGAAGACCTCGTTGGCTTAATCAACAACGATGCCGACAACCCGGGAGTGACGGCGTCTTTACTGAACTACGGCGGCGCTTATCATCTCGTCCTCAGCGGCAACGATGCCGGCTCTGATTACCAAATCTCAGTCAACTCGAGCAGCACCAGGGTATTGCAGGCAAAAACCGCTTTCACGGTCAACTCCGACAACGCCACTCTAACCACTCGTATTGCCCAGCTCGACCAGTTTGAAGATCCCCCCTTCCAAGCTGGCGAAGTGATTACAATCGCAGGAGATGACCACTACGGCAACCACATAAACCCTGTGGACATCGAGCTTACCGAAAATACCAAACTGAGCCATCTGATTGACAAAATCAAAGAGGCCTTCGGCGGTAACGTCAAGGTGACTCTCGAAAACGGTAAAATCGTCGTCGCTGATGGTCTCGCTGGCGAAAACAACCTGTGGGTTGAGCTGACCAGCTCTGTGTCCGGGCGGATACTTCCCGAAATGGACGTCTCTGCCGTGGGCGGCGCAGCGGGGGTACTGTCCGGTTTCACTCCCTCCGATTTCACCAGAAGCCAGGTCGCTCAGGATTCCAAAATCAAGGTGGACGGCTACCCATCAGACGCGGTCCCCGAAGTCCAGCAAATCACAGGTGCGGTCACAAGCGGCCAATTCACTCTCAATTACGCCGGCTATACCACAACAGCGATTAACTGCGATGCAGACGCTACAACCATCAAGACCGCACTCGAATTGCTGCCCGGAGTCGAGTTCGATGACATAGCGGTCAGCGGATCGGCCTCCGGCGGCGACTTGACATTCATCTTCAAGGACACCCTTGGAGACGTCAATTCGATTCTCATTGACTCTTCCAATCCAGACGCTACCATTACCGAACAAATAAAGGGCGTTGATGAGTGGATAAACAGGAGCTCAAATACCATTGATGATGTTCTCTCCGGCGTGGCGCTTCACCTGCACGATGTCACCAATTCAAGCGGCGAGGAGATAACCCTCACTCGCGACATTGCATCGGTAAAGGAAAAACTCAGTGCAATGGTCGATGCCTGCAACGCTGTTGTGTCATATATGAAAGAAAAGACCGGTTACAATAATGTCCTCAAGACCGCAGGCACACTAATGGGGGACTATGTCGTCAGCACCATAAGAAGCCAGCTCTATACCCCGCTGATAGCACAGACCGCCGGCTTCATACAAGACATAGATAGTTTTCTGATGCCGGGCCAAATCGGACTCCAGGTTGAGAGCGACGGCACGATTAGTTTCGACTCAAACGCCTTCGATGAGGCGATAGCCGAGGACTATACGGGTACCCTGGCTGTAATCGGGGCGAATAAGACCGGCAGCTCCGACAGCAACACAATCCGCTTTTATCAGGCCAGCAGCAATTACACCACCGCCGGCACGTATGATGTTAAGGTGACAATAACGGGGCACAACATAGAAACTGCTCAAATCAAACTGTCTGATGAGGATGATTCAGCGTGGCGCTACGCCACAGTTTTCGGCAACACTGTTACCGGCGATGGCTCCTTTGATGAAAACGGCAACCCGGTAAATCCCGAAAACGGACTGCAACTCAGCGTCGATTTGAGTCAGGACAGCGGCGCATTGCCCTTCACCGCGACCGTCAGGGTCAAACAGGGTTTTGCCGGCGCGATGCAAGACGTCCTCGATAAGATGCTCAAGGCCACAAGCGGCTCCATTGACATCGACCAGGAGCACATAGACGACACCATCGAGGAACTGCAGAACAGAATCGATGATGAAGAATATCGGCTCAAACGGAGGGAGTCGCGGCTGGTTGACCGGTTCGCCCGGCTGGAAAAAACGCTCGCACTGATACAGGGGCAGATGTCTGCGCTCGGCCTGAGTTGATATTGCCTGAAGAGTCACATCTGCGTTTATCTCTTCCTGTGGCGCAAGCGATGCAGCATTGCCAGCACTTCCGCGACCGCGATGTACAGATTCTGCGGTATGGAGTTTCCGACCTCGACAGTTGAGTATATCGTTCTTGCAAGCTCTGGCCTGCGGACGATCGGCACGCCGTAAGCGCGCGCAATTTCCATAATCTTTTCTGCGAGGTGGTCCGCGCCCTTGGCGACCATAAGCGGCGATTCCATCGTTTTGCTGTCGTACTTCAGCGCCACAGCCACGTGCGTCGGGTTGACCAGCACGACGTTGGCCTTGGGGACCTCTTGCAGCATTCGCTTCATACTCATCTGCAACTGAATCTTGCGGATTCGCGCCTTGACCTCGGGCGCTCCTTCGAGGTCGCGGTGCTCCTGCCTGACCTCCTGGCGGGTCATCTTCAGGTCTTCGATGTGTTTCCATTTCTGATAGAGTGCATCTGCGATGGCGATTATCAGCAGAGCTATGCATATCCGGATGCAAAGACCGAAGATTATTTTAGCGATGACGGGCAGTATCTGCGGGGTCGGCGCCCATCGAAGCTTGGCGATTAGCTCCGTTTTGCCCATAAGGTAGGTAATGACTATGATTGTGACAAAAAACAGTTTCAGCACCGACGCCAGCAGCGCAACTGCATTTCTGCCGTTCAGCAGCCGTTGCAGACCTGCCGCCGGGTTTATCGAGTCGAATTTTATGCTTACTGCCCCGGGCGCAAAATTCAGCCCGCCTACTGCCACGCCGGCAGCAATACCGGCGGCACAAATCGCCGCCAGGATTGGGAAGGTTACTATTACGGAGTCAACAAATCTGCTGCTGATAAACGCCAGGAATGCTCTCTGGTCTGCAAAAATCCCTGTCTGGCACGACATCCCTTCCGTCATTACCCCTGTCACCCATCGCATAAAAGACGGCGCCGACATTGCCAGTGCCGCCACGAGCGCGAACAAGGTGGCCACAGACGCAAGTTCCTGACTGTGTGGCACCGTTCCCTGCGAGCGGGCTTTCTCCAGCCGTCGCGGAGTTGGTTGTTCTGTCCTTTCGGCTGCCCCCTGGTCCGGCATCATCTGCTCCTAAACAATCGTACCTGAGCCGCAGGTCACGTGGGTCCCGCCGACGCCCATATTGACCAGCTCCGTTAAAGCGGCAGCAGTTTGTTCATCAGGTCGGCAAACTCGTTTACAAACCCGCTTATAAACGGAAGCAATACGGCCGTCATCAGAAGCCCCAGTCCTATTCGTACCGGAAAGCTGTTAAAAAAGATGTCCATTTCCGGCACGATTCGCGCCAGTATCGATAGTGCCACCAGCAGTACGAGCAGAGCGGCCATAATCGGGGCGGCGACCCGCAGTGCGGCGGCGAGCATCGTAGAGCCGGCCTGGATAATGCCGCTGGTCATCACCGCCACGGTGGGCATTTCGCCGGGCGGAAAGGCGGCGTAGCTGCGGTGAATGACGGACAGAAACAGATGGTGGCCGTTAGCTGCCAGGAAGAGAACGATAAAAATCATTTCTAGCAGGGTGCCCAGCGGCTGAGCCGGCTCGCCTGTCATGGGGTCCAGCACCTCGGCCATAGTGAAACCCATCTCCTGCTCGATAATCTGCCCGCCTAGCTTGACTACCGAAAACAGGATGCCAATAATCACTCCGAGCGCAAGTCCGTAAGTGGCCTCACTGGCTACAAGCAGAAAAGCATATAGAAAAGTCAACTCTTTGCCGGGCGGCCTGGCGGGGATTATCATCGCAAAAAAAACAGCCAGCAAGAGCACTGCCGCGACCTTGACTCTGACGGGAATGCTTGTCCAGGAGAAAACGGGCACGACCAAAAAAAACGCGGAAATCCGCGTCAGGACCATAACAAAAAGCAACAGCTTGCCTGATGTAAGCTCCATAACTCAGCGGCCAATGCCCTGGATATATGCGAAGATTTCGCAGGTAAACTTGACCGTTAGTTGAAGCATCCAGCCGCCGAACAGCAGCGTCACGATGCTGACCGCCACCAGCTTGGGCACTATCGTGATGGTCATATCCCGTATTGAGGTTACCGCCTGAAACAATGTTACTACCACGCCGACGACTATGCAGGCAAGCAGTATCGGCGCAGACAAGAGCAACGCTGTCTCCAGTGTGTAACGACCGAGATAGAGTACAAAACTACTGTCCATATCTGCTCCTCAAACCGACTTGCCGCTGTGCTTATCTGAATCCCAAGCTTAAACTTCTTGCGAGCAGTCCCCATCCGTCGGCGATGATGAACACGATTAGCTTGAACGGCAGTGAGATCATCACCGGCGGCAGCATCATCATTCCGGTGCTCAGGAGCACCGCCGCGATTACCATATCTATCAGCAGAAACGGGATGAAAATCAGGCATCCGATTTCAAAGGCCGTGCGGAACTCGCTTATGACAAAGGCGGGGATGACTATATGCATCCCTGTGCTCATCGGGTCGGCTGGGCGCTGCTCTTTGGCCATCTCCACAAACAGCGACAAGTCAGCCGTTCTGCACTGGCGCAGCATAAATTCCTTGAAGCTGTCGCTTGCTTTTTGGCTTGCCACCGCCAAATCCATCTTGTCCGCCAGATACGGCTGAATTGCTCCGGCGTTAACTTGCGACAGCGTCGGGGCCATCGTATAAAGCGTGAGAAAAAGTGCCAGCCCCATTATGGCGACGGTCGGCGGTATGGTTTGTGTTGACAACGCGCGCCGGACAAATGAAAGTACGATGACTATGCGGGTGAAAGACGTCATCATTACCAGCATACTCGGCAGTATCGCCAGTCCCGTGAAGATAATGACTAACTTGACCGGTGTTGACCAGTCCTTGCCCGCTTTGCCGTCCGCTGTCGCCTTGTCCACCACGCTCATAAGCTCGCCGATGCTCGGAACGGCGCTGCCGGCGGGGGTGTTTTGCGATTGATTGCCGGCGGACTGTTTTGGCAGTTGCGGCATAGCCGGGCTTGTCCTCGACTGCCCGGATGCGAGGGATGTGAATACCGCGATTGTCAGAACCGCCGATACAACTGCAATCGCTCTTGCCATAATAATCGCCTCAACTACTGTGCTCCAGAACCGCCGGGAAGTTATCCGGCACATCGGTGACGTCGGCAAGCATTGTGATATTCTCGTTGGTGCTTGCCAGCAGCAGCCGATGCTGCCCCGCTGCCACCAGGTGTATCTGCTTTCTCGGTCCCAGGTGCGCCGTCTCGAGAACGCGGACCTCTTTGCCCGGCAGATTGCCGATTTTCGGCAGAAGCTTTCTTGACAGGTATATCGCCGGGATGCCGAGCGCCAGTACCAGCAGCACGGTCAGCATCATCCGGACATACAGGTTTGTGCCGACCGGTTCATTTGTCCAGCCGTTGATTGTAACAGCCGGCGGCTCGCCGGCCTGCGACGTTGCGGCGGCCTTGTCGGCCGCTGCGCCGTCGCCGGGTACAGCAGGTGCGGCAGAAGATGCCGTCTCCGCGGTCATCCTGCCGGCGACGGCCAAACCGCCCGCCGCTGCTGCCAGCGCAATCAACACAACGAGTTTTTTTCTTGCCTGCGGCATAAGTCATCCAGACGCCTGCGAACCCGCCTGATATATGCAAACGGTGTGCCTGCGCGTTGAACCTGCGTAGTTGGTCAAAAACGAGGGCTGCATCGGGCCGGCCAAGTGGAAAACCTGACAAGTTGTAGAGAAACTTGACAGCGTTCACTTATCTGCGTACAGGACGGTCATCAGGATTTGCGGCTGGTCGCTGCCTAATTTGTCGCTCGCTGCCCACAGGGTGTTGGAGGCCGCCCCCCAGCAGTGAACGGGCGTTTGTTGCTGCGCCGGCAGGACGCTTTTTAGAAATTCGCCGGCTGTTTTTGCCCGCCGGACGGACAACTGCCACTTTTGCTCCTCCGGGATTTTTTCACGCGCCAGGCCGACCACATACAGAGCGGTCGGCGGTCTTTGTGACTGGCTCAGATTCAGCGCAAACTGGGTTAGGAATCGCCTGGCGCCGTCGTCCAGGTCGGATAGACCATCCTTGAAGGTAATGGGAGTAACGACCCAGTTTGGACGCATTCCTTCTGTCTGCCGGGGACTGCTTTTTGTAAGCGTCCCAAGCTCTTTCAGCAGCCGGCGGACCCTTTCTTCGAGGGCGTCGATTACTCGTTCGTCCGGGTCGTTGCTGTCGCCCATCAGGTTGTAATGGGTCTTGGCGTAGTCAAGATAGGCCGCCTCGCCGGCCTTGCCGAACAGGCCTGGCATACCGAAACCGGATATCGAACTCTTGAAGCCGAATACGGTTCGCTCGAAAATGCCCTCGCCCGGATTGCACAGCCGACCGCTTTTATCATTGGCCATTGTCAGCAGCATCACAAAGAATGCCATAAGCAGCGAAATCATATCCGCGAAGGATATTATCCACAGGGGCGCAGTTTCGCCTTTTTCTTCCGGGACTTCTTTTGGTTTTTTCTTATCTGTATCGGAGCTCATCAACAAGCACAATCTCTAATTGTCGTTCCTGCGAGGCGTCCTCGTTTTCGAGCATCGTTGCCGCGCTGATGTTGCATCGGTCCTTTGGAATCCCGCGGGCCTGGAACTGCCGGATAATCGTAACGCTCCTGGCAATGCTCAAATCGGCGTCCTCGCCAGGACCCCTTTCACATATCACGATTTGCCCCGGTATTCTCTTGAAGTAGGCGGCCAGCGTATCAAGCAGGCGGCGTCCTTCCGCCGAGATGCTTTGCCCTTTTGCCCAGAACACGCCGGAAGATTCGGTGACGAATACCTTGGCGCGTTTGTCCTCGGTTTGGTGTGTCTGTTTCAGCGTCTTGCTGTTGGACGCCATTTCCAGGGCAGGGCGTTCACTTCCGGCCTGGCCTTCGCCAGCGGCTACAATCGTCGGGCGCAAGGCCGACTGCGGGGGCTGCTTGTGCCAGCCGTAGTTCGGCATCACCGTCACCCTGGCGACCGTCCTCAGCTTCTCGGACTCGCGAGGCCCGAACGACGAGAAGGTCGAGAGCATCACGAAAAACGCCATAAGCAGCGAAATCATATCCGCAAAGGATATTATCCACAGCGGCGCCCCCTCCCCTGATTCTTCTTCCTGCGGCTTGCCTTTCTCCGCCATCAGACCTTGGCCTTTATCTGCTCACGGCGATTGCCGGATACGAACAACTGCATTTTTTCCCGCACTGCAGTGGGGCTTTCCCCCTTTGATATTGCGCAGACGCCTTCTATCACCATCTCTTTGGACATTATCTCCGACTTGGAGTACAGCCCCACTTTGCCGCCCAACGGCAAAAAGAGCAGGTTGGCAAACAGCGCGCCATAGAACGTGCAGACCAGCGCAACCGCCATACCCCTGCCGATTTCATCGGGGTTTTCCATTTTGCTCAGCATCGAGACAAGCCCGATGAGCGTGCCGACCATTGCAAACGAAGGACAGGATGCGCCCATAAAGTCGAGTATCTTTTTGCCGGTGGCGTGGCGCTCCTGGAGATACTGAATCTCCATACCCAGCAGCTCGCGGATGTCGTGCTCCTTCTGGCCGTCAATCAGCATCTGCAGCCCTCGCACAAGAAACGAGTCCTTTGTCTTGGGGATTTCCTGCTCCAGCGCCAGCGCGCCGTCGCGTCGATTTATGGCCGCGTAATTGACCATATTCTGAATCATCTCCTGGGGCGGCACGGCCTTGTGGAACAGCGCTTTCTTTATGACCGAAAAAATGCCCAGGAACTGCGACATCGAGAAATGTATCATCGTCGCGCAGCTCATCCCGCCGAAGACAATCGCCAGGGCGGGGATGTTAAAGAATACACGCAGGTCCCCCTCATACATAATGGTGCCGAGGATGACGAGTATGCCGAATATCGTGCCTAATATCGTTGCAATGTCCATACTGTCACTTACCCTCGCTGATGTACTTGAGTTTTTGCGACATCAGGGCCGCCAGTTTCGGCTCGACGGACACCATTTCAGCCAGCAGCTTGGCCTTTGTTCGCTCGGTCATATAAAAAAGTATCTTGACGGCGTCATCGAGGTTGGCTGCGCCGGCCTGACCCATGCACATATTCGCCAGTATCTTGCTCGCGCTGGTCGCGTCCATTTTGTCATAGGTGGCTGCTATCGCCGTAAAATTGGCCTTCTCAACCTGCGATACCTCGACCTTTGCCTTCAGCAGATTCTCTCGTTCCTGCTTGAGGTTCGCCACCGTCGACGCCATCTCCACGCGGAGATTGTTCAGCTCCTCAATGTCCTTTTTGAGCGAATCCTGGACAACCTGCAGCCGCTGTTCCCGCAGTTCGATTTCCTTCATTTTTGAGTTGTACTGTTGAATGCGCTCACGAACGTCAAAGACCAAACTTCGCAGTTGTTTCTCGGATATCGGCTTGATTGTTGCGGTCTGCGTCGCCGCATCGCCGCCCGCCTGGATGACTCCAAGGTACCCGGATGTGCCCGAGGCCTCCGTAGTAGCGTGGCCATTGGCCGGCTGGTTTGGCTCCGTTATCGCCGGCTGCTGCCCGCCGCCCGTCAGCCGGGCCGTCAGGAACGCCCCTGTGAAGGCCAGCAACCCCGCCGCCGCAGTTATAATAATGTGCTTTTTACTCATAGCGTTAATTCTCCAGCTTTTCAGTCACACCCCTTGTATCCTCTGCAGGTTCCCGATTATCGCGGTCAGCGGACGACGCTGCTGTTCTCGTCTCCATCATCTCACGCGCGAACTTCATAGTCGCGGCCTCGTCGAACTGTTTTTGCTCAAGTTTTTCCTGTTCATCAATAAATTTCTTTTTGGCCTCGGCTCGCAGTCGTTCAAGCGATTCTTTGAACCGCCTCACTTTCGTAAGCTCCGCAATTTTTTCTCGTTGCCGTAATTCAAGCTCGCTCACGCGGCCTTTCAACCGCTTAATGGTCTCGTCCGTGGGGCCGCAGTATTTCAGAAAAAGCTCCTGCTGGCTGAGGCGGTCCTGACCCTGCTTTTTCGCTATATCATTGAGCATTTCCTTAAGCATTCTTTGTTGCATCAGCAGTTCGCCGCGCCTCCGCGCCAGCTTATCGGTAAGCGCCAGCAGTTCAGCAGTCCTTAACTGTTCTTCTTTCTCCTTTAAGTCGAGTACACGCTGTAACCTCCAGGCAAACCGCCGCATTCAATTCTCTACCTCTGATTACCTGTGTTCAAAAGGCGGTCCCATTGTTGTGTAATCGAAACCATCCACCTTACAGTTTCGTCAAAGCTGGTTCGCTGACGCACCGGCTGAACCAGAAAGTCCCTGATTTTGTCAATCAGGGCGATTGCCCCGTCGATGCGTCTGTTGCTGCCCCGTGAAAATGCCCCGATGTTTATCAGGTCCTCCGCATCGATATACGTGGCGTAAATTTCTCTAAGCTTCTGGGCCGCGAGGCGATGCTCTGCACTTGTCACCACCGGCATAAGCCGGCTGACGCTCGCCAGGACGTCAACCGCCGGGAAGTATCCCCGCTCGGCCATTTTGCGAGACAGCACTATGTGGCCGTCCAGTAAACTTCTCGCGCAGTCCGCCACGGGGTCGGCCAGGTCGTCATTCTCAACCAGTACCGTCAACATTCCCGTGATGCTTCCCTTCTGTGCACATCCCAGTCGTTCGACCAGCCGCGGCATAAGAGAAAAAACGCTCGGACAGTAGCCCTTGCTTGCGGGCGGCTCGCCGGCGGTAAGACCTATCTCTCGCTGCGCCTGGGCAAATCGCGTCAGCGAGTCCATCATAAACAGGACGTTTTTCCCGCTGTCTCTGAAATACTCTGCAATCGTTGCCGCTACAAACGCCGCCTTTACACGCTGGATGGGCGGGGCATCCGACGTGGCAACCACTACCACGCTGCGGGCGAGGCCTTCCGCCCCCAGGTCGTTCTCAAGGAACTCACGGACCTCGCGGCCACGCTCGCCTATCAGCGCCACTACGTTTGCATCCGCCTCGCTTGAATTGGCGATATCGCCCAGCAGCACGCTTTTTCCGACGCCGCTGCCGGAGAAAATCCCCACCCTCTGTCCCTTACCGCAGGTGAGCAAGCCGTCAATAGACCGTATCCCCAGCGCAAGCGGCCGGCTGATTCTCTCCCTGCTCAGGGGCGGGGGACTGCTCGTATCGAACTGTCTCTTGTCAGTGCCGGTCAGAGGTCCCTTGTCGTCAATCGGCTCGCCCAGTCCGTTGACCACTCTGCCGAGCACATCATCGCTGAGCACGATGTACCGCTGGGATGTTCGTGCCGTTACCGTGTCGCCCGCCGATATGCCGTCTATGTGTTCCAGCGGCAGCAGAACCAGGTTGTCATTCTGAAAACCGACCACCTCCGCCAGGACGCGCCGTCCGTCACGAAGATGAATGCCGCACAGCTCCCCGAGACCAACTACAGGCCCATTTGACTCCACCCGCAGGCCCGACACTCGCACAACGCTGCCCCGGCAATCCAGGAGATTGACTGTCTCCAGTGCACAGCGGAGCTTGTCAAAGTCAATCAGGTACTCATTTGTTTCGCTCGCAGCCATATTCAAACCGCTTTGGTCAGTGCCCTGCTAATCTGTTCGAGATGGTCGTTTATGAGCGACTCAATGATGCCCTTCGGGGTTTCAAGGACACATTCACCCTGCCCTATGCCCGGGTCAGCTACAAATTTCACGCCATCGAAAACGGCGTTTGTTTTCTCGCCCTGCAGCTTCTGCAACTGGCCCAGGTCTTCAGGATTAAGGCGAGCGACGACATTTTGCCGAGTCGGTGCACTGGTAAGCGCCTCCTTGACGATTGACTCGATTTCATAATCCTTGTCGCGCACCTTCTGGACCAGAATTTTTCGGGCTATCTCCACCGCGAGTTTGGCTATTGCCTCGCGATGCTCAACAATGATTTTGTTCTGGTAATCGTTGAGCTGGTTGGCTGTGTTCTGAACTGCCTCCAGCGTCTGTGCCAGTTGCGCCTTCTGTGCCTCCAGTTCCAGCAGCAGGTTTTCCTGCGCGGTACCGCCGGTGCGGCCCGTGCAGCCGGCGCTGTCTGTATCCAGCGCCTGCACAGACGCAATCGGGCCGCCGATATTGATTGTGGGCATACCAGCCATTGCATTATGTCTCTATGAAAGTCAGCTCGCCCTTGAGATTCATTTCACGCAGTATCTTGACGATATCGTCTCTCGCCGCCGCCACCTCTTCCTTCTTTGGCGCCGACATCAATGACGCCTCTTCATCGAGCATAGCGGCGGCACGCTCCGAGATATTCGACCTGATTTTCTGTTTTACGGCGTCTTCAGTGTTATGCAGAGCAAGGGCTAGTTTTTTTGCTTCGATTCCCCGCAGCGCCTGCTGGAGGGGCCTGTCGGCGACCTGTGGGATGTCTTCCCACATTATCATCAGCTCAGCCACCTTGTCGCCCGCCTCGGTGTCTTTTTCTTTTATGGCCCCCAGCAGGCCGTCGCGCAGCTCCTTGCCGAGGTTCCGCAAGACCACGGCTACTTTGCGCAGCGACTGTTCCGGCTTTGCCTGGACGACCCCTCCCGCTTCCGCCTCGCTGGCGGCTTTTAGGCGTTTGCCGACCATTTCGGCTATCCGCGCCTTTGTTTCGGGACTTATTGTCTCTCGACTGGCCATTCTGCTGACCGCACTCAGGCGAATGCCTTCACTCAGAATGCCAAGAATCTGAGAGCTCTTGCGGGCGTCAAGCTCGGACAGCACTACTCCGACCGCCTGCGGGTGCTCGCTTTCGAGCACGGAAGCCAACGCCTGCGGCGGCGCGTTGCGAATTCCCAAAAACGGGTCGCGTTTCTCTAACATATTCTTGACTTCATTGCGTATCTGACCTGCCTTCTCGCTGCCGACCGTATTCTTGAGCATTTCTTCGAGGAAATTCTCGAAATGAAACCCCTCGGCCGGCCGCAGCGCATTGCAGAAGTCCCTCGCAAGGGTCAGTGTCTGCCTGCTGTCGCGGTTGCCCGAAGCGTTAAGATACGCCAGTTCGATGGCCAATTCCTGAACGATTCTGGAATCGACCCCTTTCAGCAGTTCCGCCGCAACTGACACGTCCAAACTCATCAGCAGCATCGCTGCCTTCTGTCTGCCTGTAAGAGCCATTTCGGTGCCTGCCATTGTGTCGCCTCTGTTTCCCTATAGCGCCGTTGCTGCGTGAATTACACCGCCCTGTCCTGCAGCCAGCTCATGAAAAGCCGTTTTGCCTGGTCCGGATTGCTGTGGAGCACTTCCGCCAACTGCCGGCGCACGACCACCATTTCTGCGTTGCTGGTACCGCCTGGTAAGAAGCCCGCCGGCCCGCCGGCTTGCCCGAGCTGCTCAATCGTCGCTGCCGGTAAAGCCACAGCCGCTGCCGCCGCCTTTTTTCTGGCACCGCTGAATATCTTCAACACCAGTAACGCACAAATCGCGGTAATCCCCAGTGAGCCGTCACGCGCAATGACCGTGTAGTCCAGACCCTTTTTTTCCTGCTGGTCGTCCACCGCCGGCAGCCGGAAAAACTTCGCCTCCACCACCTTGAGTGAGTCCCGTCCTTGCAGGTTGAGTCCAAGTGCATTTCCAATCAGCTTCTCGACGTCGGCCAACTGCATTATCTTGGCGCCATCAGTTGCTGTTCCGTTTGCGTCCGCCGCGGACAAATCGACAACCGCTGCCACGGACAGCGCAGTTACCTTGCCCGGCAAATCGGCCTTCTGTTCTACTGTCTTTCCGACCACGTACTCAGTGACTACCGTTTCATCCTTTTTCACTCCGCCAGTCCCGGGTGTCCCTCCTGCGGTCGCAGTCGCCGCTTCGGTCTCGGAATTACTCTTGATTTCCTCCTTTGTCGCCACCTTCTTTGTCGGGTCGTATGTCTCCGTTACAAGGTTGACGCTGGTCATATTCACCTCGGCGCTTACCTTCACCGTTGCCCGGCTCGGTCCCAGTACCATCGCCAGCATATCCTCAACCTTGCGGGCGAGGGTCTGCTCGACGCGTTCCTTGTAGTCCTGGACGGTGCCTGCCCCGCCGGCGGCCTCCTGATTTGACTCGCCGCAGAGAAGCCGGCCGTCGCTGTCCACCACTGTCACGTTCTCGGTCTTGAGACCTTCAACGCTGCCCGCCACCAGATTTGCGATGGCCGCGATGTTTTGGTTGCTTAGCCGGTAGCCGGGCCGCAAACGCAGCACCACAGACGCGCTTTTCTGCTCCTGTGCAGAGGTGAAGGCCGTCTGTTCGGGGCTGACGATGTGTACCCTCGCATAGATGACCCCTTCAATCATCTGGATACTCTTTGCCAGCTCGTCTTGCAGTGCTCGCTTGAGGTTGACGTTCTGAACGAAAGGGCTAATCCCGATTTTTTCGTTGTCGAAGAGCTTGTATCCGCCCTGCTGGCCGCTCGGCAGCCCATCCCTGGCCATATCGAGACGAAGCTGGTATATCTTGTCTTTGGGTACATAGATGCTCGTGCCGCCGTTGCGAAGCTCATAAGAAATGTTCTTCTCGCCGATTTTCTCGGTTATTTTGGATGCCTCCTCCGGGTCAAGCTGCGCGTAGAGCATCCCCAAATCCGGCAACTTTGCCCAGTGCGTCAGCACGGCCGCGATAATCCCCACCGCGACCACGACCGCAATCAGCAGCGCCCTTTGAACCAGCGTTACCTTTTGCCAGACCGCAATCAGCTTTTGCAGAAAGTTCATAGCACCCCGCTAAAAGTCATCCGTATTGTCCCCGCCTATAACTGCATATTCATCGTTTGCTTGTATGCTTCAATAAGCTGGTTCCTTACGCCCACAAGCAGCTTGAAGCTTATGTCGGCCTTGGCTACTGCTGCCACGACCGACGTGATGTCCTCGTTCTTGCCCGCGAGAAGGTCTTTTATCGAGGCGTCCGAGCTGCTTTGCAGTTCATCAACTTTGGACAGGTATTTTTCGACTGCCTTGACCGTGCTGGCAAACTCACCCGTTTTTTCGACTGCGTTGCCCGGCTTTGTGGCTGGCCAGTTCGCCCCGGTCATCGCTGAACTGGCATTTGGGTCAAACTGTATCATCGCTCTTGCCCTCGCTTATCGAAGTAATTCGAGAGTTGTTTCCACCATTTGCTGGTAACGTTTTAGAATCGCAGCGTTCGCCTGATACGCCCGCGTTG
>CAYGVZ010000015.1:0-21409 GCA_964353475.1 uncultured Pirellulales bacterium
AGCGCCACGCATCCCTCGCTGATGGCCGTATCCAGAATCTCTTCAACCGCCTGCTCGCCGTCGCTGGTACCGTCTAACCAGGTCCAGGTCGGCATTGCCCCGACTGCTGTCAGAAACTCATTCGTTGCCGCCAAAGTCGGGAATGACCCCTTGTCGGGCTGCACGTAGCCCACGCCCCCGCGCTTCATCGTCTTTGCCCGAATCGTGTTGAGCAGGCCTCCGCCCTCGGGCAGTCCCAGTGCCTTTGCATCTGTGCCGAGTTTGGGCGTCCAGTATTCAGTGAGCTTATCCCCATCGCCGAACATCATCACCGCCTTGCGCGCGTATGCCAGACATATATGACGCTCGGTCGCGTTGCCCGCCGGCGTCAACGGCAGCACATCATTTTTATAATCCAGCTCAACCGGCGACAGATACTTGTTGACCCTGCCTATCAGGTCCCTGTTTCGCTGCTGGGCTGTTTCTTTGAGGCCTCGCAGGAATTTTGCGTGCTCGCCCGTGAGTTTCGCGGTCGGAAAACCCACGCCCATGTGGTATGAAATCCCCGGCTCGCCCGGCGAATTTATGACCCGTGTGCTGAATTGCGGCACATACACCCGCGTCTCCATCCCCACGCAGGCCTTCAGACCCAGCAGGACGGCTGCGTCATAAAACTCATCGAGTGCATCCAGTACGTCAAAATCAACCACCCCGGCGACCGCCAATCCGCGTTTTTTCGCAAACCAGGCAAACTTGGTGGGGGAGTACCCATAAGTGTTGTACGAGAAAAACGTGTGGCAGTGTATGTTCACCGCCTTGCCCGGCTGCGGCAGCTCAACCTCACCCGCCTTCGCTTTGTCCCAGAGTTCAGCAAGGCAGTCCCTTCTGACTTTGGGATTGAAATCGTCTAATCTCTGCTCAAGTTCTTCTATCGAAGCCATTTCTTCTGTTGTTGTCTCCTTCTATTTTATGGTCTGCTTGTACTGCTTTTCCCATTCCGCAGTATTCTGCGGTTTGAACTCCTTTAGTGCAAACGATTTTGTGATAAGCTCCCTGCCGTGGGCCAGATTTTTTATCTGGCCGGCTGCCTTTGCCAGCATAAGCAGATTGCCGAGAGCCGTTGCCTCGACCGGGCCTGCGATAACGGGCCTTGCGATTGCGTTTGCAGTGAACTGGTTAAGCAGTTCGTTTTGCGAGCCGCCGCCGACCACGTGCAGCCGGTCAATCTTCGCACCCGTTACCTCTTCGATGCGTTCCATAACCTGACGATATTTTATCGCCAAGCACTCCAGAACCATCCGCACCATTTGTCCTTTGTCGCTGATTTGTCCCCTGCCGGTCTTGGCAAGGTGCTGGTTTATGCGATTCGGCATTTCGCCGGGCGCTATAAAACCGGAGTCGTCAACGTTTATGCTCGCTGCAAACGGCCTTGCCTTTTCCGCCATCGACGTAATCTGGGCGTATGACAGGTCTTCGCCGTCTTCCTTCCATTGCCTCCTGCACTCCTGCACAAGCCACAGTCCCATTATATTCTTGAGCAGGCGAATCGTGTCTTCGACTCCACCCTCGTTTGTGAAAGGCAGCGCATAGGTCTCGTCGTTCACAATCGCCTTCGGTACCTCCACTCCCATCAAGCTCCAGGTTCCGCTGGATAGATACGCCCACTTGCCGCCGCTGCCGGGCACCGCCGCAACTGCGCTGGCCGTGTCGTGTGAGCCGGTGGCGATGACGGGTATCTGTTCGCAGCCGATTTCCTTTGCAACGTCTGCGGTCAGTTTACCCACCGCCTTCCCCGGTGGGACGACTTTCGGCATAATTCCCATCGGCAGTCCCAGCTTCGTGAAAACCTCTCTGGACCATTTGCCGGTCTTCATATCCATCAGTTGAGACGTGCTCGCCAGCGTGTATTCGGCGAAGGCCTTGCCGCAAAGAAAATACGACACCAAATCCGCGATGAGGATAAGCTGCTTTGCCTTCTTCAGCGCGGGCGAGTTCGCCAATCGCATTGCAAGAAGCTGATATATCGTATTGAACTGCATAAACTGGATGCCGGTATGCGCGTAGATTTCTCGCTGCGGCATCAGCTCGTACGCTTTCTCCATCAGCCCGTTGGTGCGGCTGTCCCTGTAGTGATACGGGTTTTCTATCAGCTTGCCCTTTTCATCGAGCAGCCCGAAGTCAACGCCCCAGCTATCAACGCCGATGCCGGCAATCTGACCTTTCGCCTGCTTGACCGTCTTGCCGATGCCGGTTTTTATTTCCGACATCAGCCGACCGAAATCCCATCGCAACGACCCATCCTGCTTGAGCGGCCCATTGCTGAAACGATGTACCTCCTCTAACTTTATCCCTCCCGGCGAGACAATCCCCAGCATCGCTCTGCCGCTCTCGGCCCCCAAATCAACCGCAACATATTTCTTTTCCTCTGCCATAGTTTGCTCCTGTTTATCTTGAGATTACTTTATCCTTGATACTCAGCAGGTCCTTCATCACATTTTGCATCGCGCCCGACCAGCCGGGCAGGCCGAATGAATCGTGCAACTGCCTGTAAAGCGAATACAGCCGTTTATACACCTCGTGGTTCGCTTTGCAGGGTTTGTATGTCCCTCGCTTCAGGCCGCACATCTTCGCCTGTGCCTCCGGCACGCTGTCGTAACCGCCTGCGTCTCTGCCCGCTGCCGTCGCGCCTGCAATCGCCGCGCCAAGCGCACAGGTCTGTGCGGCACGCGATATTTTCATTTCCCGCCCCGTTACATCCGCATATATCTGCATCAACAGGTCGTTCTTTTCCGCTATTCCCCCGCAGCACACAATCTCGCTGACGCTGACGTTGTATTCCTCAAGACGCTTTATTATCGCAAGAGCGCCAAAAGCGGTCGCCTCAATCAGCGCACGATATATTTCTTCAGGTTTGGTGTGAAGCGTCTGGCCCACAAGCAAGCCGGTCAGTCGCTGGTCGGCTAAGATGTTTCTATTGCCGTTATTCCAGTCGAGAGCCAGCAGTCCTGATTGGCCGGGTTTGAGTTTGGCGGCTTTTTTAGTGAGTTCCTCGTGCGAGCCGGCCCTCTTACCGCCGGGCTGAATGTAGTTGACAAACCAGTTAAATATGTCGCCCACCGCCGATTGTCCCGCCTCAAGTCCCCAGTAACCAGGGACGATTGAGCCGTCAACAATTCCGCATATACCCGGTACATCGGCCAGCGCAGCCGTCTTCGGTGTGACCAGCATATCGCACGTGCTTGTCCCGATAATCTTGACCATCCTGCCCTGGGCGACGCCCGCGCCCACGGCCCCCATGTGCGCGTCGATGCAGCCGACAGCGACAGGGATACCCGGCTTAAGGCCTAGTTGAGCAGCCCAGTCCTCGCTCAGATGACCGGCGCGGGTATCGACGGTGTATGTCTTGTCATACAGACGGTCTCGCAGCTCAGCCATTTTCGGCGACAGCTTTGCCAGGAAATCTTTCGCTGGCAGCCCTCCCCAGTCGGCGTTGAACATTGCCTTATGGCCGGCCGCGCATCGACTCCGCTTCAAATCATCCGCACTGCGAATCCCCGTCAGAACGCCCGTAACATAATCGCAGCACTCAACCCACGTGTAAGCGGACTGGAAAACCTGCGGGTCGATACGGAGGCAGTGCAGTATTTTGCTGAAGAACCATTCGGATGAGTAGGCCCCGCCGCACTTGGCCAGGTACTCCGGATGTTCCCTTCTCGCCATCTCGGTAATCTCAGCCGCCTCAGCAAAACTCGTATGGTCCTTCCACAGCCAGGCATAAGCGTTGGGGTTTTTGCTGAACTGCTTCTCTTCCGACAGTGGCTTGCCTTTTTCATTGACAGGCAGCGGTGTTGAACTGGTGGCATCGACTCCTACGCCGATTATATCAGCGGACTTGAATCTCTTGTTGTTTTTCCTGGCTTGGGCGATTGCTTGTTTGACGACTGGCTTAATACCTTTGATATACTCGTCGGGCCTTTGCCTCGCGAGGTTGTGGTCCTTCAAGTCAAGGATAATACCCTGCTGGCCGCTTTGGTACTCGTAAACAGCGCTGCCCACTTCGCTGCCGTCACGCACATCAACTATCAGGCAGCGAACCGAGTTCGTCCCGTAATCAAGACCCATCGAGTAGGGCATATAACTGCTCCAACTTCTGCTAAAAGGAATTGTTTTATAACGCAGAACGTTCTTGCCTGCAATTGAAAATCTTCTCCTTGTTTGCTCGGTCCGCGGAATTTTCAGGCGTGGGGGTGGTTTGACTTGTGCTCGCCCGTGTGGCCGGGCTGCCTGTCGTCACGGTCTGCGAAAAGACGCTCGACGCGTCTCAGTCCGACAAGCACGAGCAATGCGACAATCGTGGAGAAGAAAGCAAGTCCGTAGAACCCTGCGCCGCATCCCATACCGATGCTTGCTACCAGCCAGATGGTGGCGGCTGTGGTAAGCCCATGGACGCCTGCCCTGTCGCGGATGATGGCGCCGGCGCCTAAGAAGCCGATGCCGGTTACGATTTGAGCGGCGACCCTGGTGACCGAGTCGGTGCTGTCGGCGACCATTCGCCGTGAGATAATGGTAAAGACGGCTGAGCCGAAGCATATCAGGATGTTCGTCCGCAAGCCCGCCGCCTTGCCGCTCAACTGCCGTTCCAGCCCGACTGCCCCGCCGAATACAACGGCTAAGATTATACCGGTTATGTCCGCCCAGAAATCCATATCATCTTTCTATGAGGGTTTCATCGACCTTCATACCGAAATGCCTGCCCGCTTTTTCGATGTGGGCGAGTACTTTGTCGCCCGGCTTCAATGCCGTGATTGAAACCGCCTTGCCTTCCGGACTGACTAAGCGAATCGTCTCTGCATTCTGCATCACCAGACCGATAGGAGCACCCTCGGCCTCGGCCTCAATCAGCATCATCGGACGCTTCTCAATCTTGTTTCTGCCTAAGTATGCGACCTGACTCTTGCCTTTGTAATCGACAAGAAGGACATCATCGCCCGCCTTCAAATCTGCAAGATACTTTGTCTTGCCGCCGGGGGCAAGCGTGTATGCGTGAACGGCCCCTGCGTTGACGCGAAAAGGCCTTGCGGCCACGTATGGGTTCTCAATGGATTCCGAATGTATCAAGAAAAAACCCGAAGCCGTATTGCCGACCAGCATCCCCTCGCCCAACCCCATTTGTGTGCAGGTATCGAGGCACGAACGGTCGCCCATACCGAGCTGCCTTGTGACGGTAATCGTAGCCGTGACGAGGGCTATTTTTTCGCTTATGCCGTGGATTATCTCAGCGGTCTTCTTAATTTCGTTTGCGTCTGTCGTATTGAGCACGACGCCATCGACGCCCTTTTCCAATATCTCGACCATCAACTTTGCCTGCTCGCTTGTCTGGACCTGCACCATTATATTTTTTCCGCGACGGGCTAGCAGATTTTCAATCGGGATAATGGTCCAATCGAGCATTCGCAGGACGACGATTTTGTTTGCGGGCACCGCCGCCGCTCTGTCCTCATCGCCTTTGCCGGCAATATCGACAAATTCAACATCGACCCCCGGCTTTATGTCCCCATCCTTTGCGACCGTCTTCATCTTTCCGAACTGGCGAACTGCCTCGCTCTTACCCTCCGGCAATATAAGGGCTTCTGCCCCGCTCTCCAGTGCGGCTGTCACCACTTCCTTCTTATATGGTAATGAACTTACCCACAAATTCTTCATTGTGCCATCCTGTATCAGGCGGGTTCTATATCTGTCAGCTTCCCAGCATTACCATTGCCTGTTTTACACTTGCACCCTGGTGGACCATTTTGCACAGCGCCGCGACCATTTTTTCTGGCGTCTTGTGCTGGAAGGCATTTCTCCCGATGGATAGTCCTGCTGCTCCCGCCTTCAGTGCCCCCTCTGCCATTTTGAAAATCTCTTCGTCGCTGTTCATTTTGGGCCCGCCTGCGATTACGACGGGGACCGGGCAACCGTGTGTTACTTCTTTGAAGCTCTCGATGCTGCCGGTGTAGGGGACTTTGACAATATCCGCGCCGAGTTCGGCCCCGACTCTTGCTGCGTGCTTGACATTGGTTACATCGTATTCATTTTTTATCTTGGGGCCTCTTGTGTACATCATCGCGACAAGCGGTATCTGCCAGTCCATACACTGCTTGCTGACGTAGCCCAGTTGTCTCAGCATCTCCTTATCGGTATCGGCGCCGAGGTTAATATGCACCGACACCGCATCGGCCCCCAGCTTGATTGCCTCCTCAACCGTACAGACCAGCTCTTTCGCGTTCGGGTCGGGGCTTAGGGTCGTACCGCCCGAAAGGTGGATTATCAGCCCGACATCCCGGCCGCTGCCTCGATGGCCTGCACCCACAATGCCTTTGTGCATCAATATTGCGTTTGCGCCGCCTTCAACCACCTTGCTGATGGTGTCGCGCATATTCTCAAGGCCCGCGATTGGCCCGACCGTCACGCCGTGATCCATCGGGATTATCACGGTCTTGCCGCTGTTTCGGTCGATTATTCTTTCTAACCGTATCTGCTTGCCTATCATAGCCAATACCTCCCAAATGCAATTTTGCCATAGAATCTACCTCTGTAAAATCAAAACGCAAGCAAAAAAGATTACACGCCCTGTCGGCTGAAATTCGGCCCGTGGGTACTGGGGAGAAAAGGTGGTACGCGACTGGGGTAGAGCGTATAATGGGCCGGCGATTTTGAGACGATGTTAAGGAGTGATGTTGTGGGAAACGGCTTAATTGGAGGCACGGCGGGTCCGGGCAAGCCGATTTACACACTGGGGCTGAGGTTATTTGCCGTGCTGGTTGCGCTTTTGGCGGCGGGAATTTGGCTGGGGCGCACGCTTGTGCTGACCGATACGGACCCTAATTTGCCGTGGAATGAGGAATTCCGGATACTAAAAGAGAGCGAGCTGGCGCGGCACAAACCGTCCGCAGGCCAGGCGCAAATCAGCCGAGTTCTTCGTTACAAGGCCGATGCCCAGCAGGAAGGAAACCCGGCGGGGCAGGTGAACGTCATCGTCTATCCCGACGGTACTCTAAAGGGCGTCTGGAACGGCGAGTACAGCAGCCCCGAGATTCATCGCCTGATTATGGCCGCAAGTTTCAAGGGCAATACCGACCCTTCGAAGGTGTGCCCCGGTGAGCAGGCGGGGGAACAGTCGTCGCTGTATTTCATAAGTAAAGGGACGTTTGTGTTGTTTGAGACCAGCCGTCAGACAGGCGGCAACCGCGACGCGAGCGGGCACATTTACGTCAGGGGCTGGCTTTACCCGGATTGCACCGCGGTTGGAGAGATAATCATCACAGAGGATAGAAAACGGTATGAAGTATTTTCGTGGGCGGCGCAGCCGTCAAACTGACAGCAGGGGGCGGCTGATAAGAGAGAAGGAGACGCGAACCCCGGAAGCAACGGTGGTATTTTTGCTCTGTGTCCTTGGCGCTTGTCGCGTGGGTGTTTTCTGCGCCGCGTTTCCGCCTTTCACAAACGTGGACGAGCAGGCGCACTTCGACCTCGTGTATAAATATGCACACGGTCTGATTCCCCGAACCGAGCTGGCCGACTTCAGCGGCGAGGCCGCCGAGATTATAATCCTTAACCAGTCACCGGAGTACCTGGTTGCGGAACTTCCCGGCGGCGGCGTTCCGCCGCCCCTGTGGTCATTTCCGAACGCGAGGCAAACGTCCTTGTTTCAAAATCTGCTCGCGGGATTCCGGTACGAAAAGAACCACGAGGCGGGGTCGTTTCCCGTCTATTATCTTGTTGCAGGCGCGTGGTTTGACATCGGCCGATGCCTTGGTCTGGGCCAGGTGCAGTTGGTTTACTGGGTGCGGTTTCTGAATCCGGTGCTGTTTCTCGTTTTTGTTTATTTGTCATACAAGGTCGGCAAACTATTGTTTCCACAGGATAGCGTCGCGCTTTTTGCGATGGTGCTGCTGACAGCGTTTTTCCCGCAGGATGCGTTCTATACGATAAACAATGACGCCTTAAGCCCGGCTCTGTTTGCGGCTGCGATGTTGATGCTGTTGCGGCTGTACTTTGAGGCAAAAGGGGTCGCTTATCATATTGCGGCCGGCGGAGCGGTTGCCGCCGCGTTTCTGACGAAGGTATCAAACGTGGCAGCGCCGGTCTTGCTTGGCATCATCGTTGTGATGAAGGTGGCGGCAGCGTTGCGGCGGGGCGGGCTGAAAAAAGAAATCGCCCCGCTGGCAGGGCTGTTATTGGCGGCGGGGCTGCCAGTGTGCTTGTGGCTGCTTAGAAACATGATTGTATTTGGCGACATGACCGCCAGCGCGGGAAAAAGCGCGTGGCTTGGCTGGACGCGCAAGCCGGCCTCCGAACTGCTCAATCACCCGCTCTTTACGCTCAAGGGGGCGGGGTATTTTCTGGCGGAGCTGACGAGGAGGTTTTGGCGCGGCGAGTTTGTCTGGCACTGGAAGGATATTGCATCAGGGCCGATGGATTTGTTTTACGTTATCTCGACTGCGGTGTGCATGGCCGGGTCGTGCGCGGCCCTGATATTGGGGCGAAAGACCTTGTCGAGGCAATACCGGCTTGCCCTCTATCTTAGTTTTTGCGCCATAGCAGTGTCGGTGTTATTCCTTGCGGCGCTGTCGCTTCTTTTTGATTTCGGCCATTGTATCAATCCTTCGCGGGAAAAGCCCTACTTCGTATCGGCGCGGCTGATTGTGTGCGTGCTTATGCCGTTTGTGCTGGTTTACCTTCACGGGCTAAAATGGCTTTGTTCGACCCTGACGGGCAATCGACTCAACGTTCTATTTATTGTAGTTCCTGTCGTTGTGCTCATTACCTGCTCTGAAGTTTTGCTTTCGATTAATGTTTTTGCAAGCCCGTACAACTGGTTCCACCTGAGGTGATAGCGCTGTGGGCTTATTGTGTGGTACATGGTCAAGACCGAGAAAATCGAAGTCAGGACAAGAGGCAACTGTGATGTTGTTGACATCACGGGACAAACCGCTGAGGCGGTCTCGCGGTCAGGTATCCGCGATGGTATTGTCACCGTGTTCAACGTCGGCTCGACTGCCGGCATTACCACGACTGAGTACGAGCCGGGGCTTGTGGGGCACGACCTGAAGGCGGCTTTTGAAAGGATTGCGCCGGAAGATGCACATTACGAACATGAGCAGACGTGGAACGATGACAATGGTCACGCCCATGTTCGGGCATCCCTGCTGGGGCCGAGTGTGACTATTCCGGTGGTTGACGGTGCCTTGGCGCTGGGAACGTGGCAACAGATTGTCCTGATTGACTTTGATACTCGCCAGAGGGCCAGAATTGTCATCTGCCAGGTAGTCGGAGAGTAGCGGAGACGCCTGGTCTGAACAGCAAAGTTGTACTGCGGCGAGAATTTTCTCCATTTTAACAGGGGGCGTTTTTTGTTGACAGGAGGGGCAATTATGTTTAGTATGTAGGGTCTGAAGACGATTATTACAGATACCTACGGGCGGCCGAGAAACCATTAGCCGGGGCGGTAAATCCCCGGCGGAAAAGGGCTTACGGTTGCAGATTGTGTTGGTTTTTGGAGAAACCTCAATGTTCAGGTGCAGAACTCTCACAGCTATCTTGGTTATAGGACTTTTGGCAGGAGTTGTCTTGGGTGAAGGACTCAAAGGCAACTGGGATGACCTGTTGCACTACTTGATGATTGGGCGGCTTGACCTGGCGAAGGGGTATGCTCAGGCAATTGTTGAGGGCAACCCCGACCCCGTGGAACTGCTTGAACTGGCAAGAGCCAACCCGGCGGGGCACAATATGCTGGTAAAAGCGAAGGATAATCAGGCGGACGCCGAGCTGGCGCAACTGTGCGGCAAGGTGGTGGACCTGATAGAGCAGGGCAAGTTCACCCGGCGGGCGGACCCGAAGATTATCGTTGACGAGGTCAGGCGGCTCAGCAGCACCGAGCGAGGGAAGATGGAGGCGATGAAACGACTCCAGAATGCCGGTGAATACGCCATTATGTATATGCTGGACGCGATGTCCGACAAGACGCGGGAGCAGGAGACGCCGAACATTGTGTGGGGATTGTCGCGTATGGGCAAGGACGCTGTGCGACCATTGGCTGCGGCGCTGCACACGGACGACGTGACGGTCAAGGCCGAGATAGTCAAGGCGATGGGCGAGATAGGTTATCCGCAGTCGCTGGCGTATCTGAAGTATGTGATTGAGAAGGATGATTCGCCGGAACTGCGTCGCCTGGCGGAGAGCAGCATCAAGAAGATAAACTCAGGGGCATTGAAGCTGCCGGCGGGTCAGTTATTCTATCGGCTGGCTGAGGATTATTACTATCACGCGGAGTCGCTTGCTCCCGCCGAGGATGCACCATTTGCAAATGTCTGGTTTTGGGATGCGAATGAATCCCGGCTGTCACGCGAGCAGGTTGACAAACGGTACTTCAATGAATTGATGGCGATGCGGTGCTGCGAGTGGGCGCTAAAGGCGGACAGCGGCTTCGGGCAGGCAATCGGGTTATGGATAGCGGCGTACTTCAAGGCAGAGTCGGCCGGGGTGGAAATGCCGCCGTATTTCGGCGAGGGGCATGCGGATGCTATGACGTATGCGACCACAGCCGGCGCCGAGTATTTGCATCAGGCACTTGCAAGGGCGGTAACGGATAAGGATGCTTCAGTGGCGCTGGGTGTGGTTGAGGCGCTGGCGAACACGGCGGGCGAAAGTTCCCTGTTCTATAGGGTCGGGACGACACAGCCATTGGCTGCGGCGATTTCGTTTGACAACAAGGCGGTAAAATACAGCGCTGCAATAGCGGTTGCCGCCGCCGGTCCGAGACAGGCGTTTCCTGAGAGCCGGCTTGTTGTGGAGAATCTTGCTGCGGCAATTGCCCAGTCGGGCGAGCAGGTTGCCGAGAACACCGATATGTGGAGCGCAGAGCTTGCGGATAGTTATGCATTGCGGGCTGCGAAGGTGATGTTGAAGATTGCCCAGACGCGAAACGTGGTACTTGACTTGTCGCCGGCCCAGGATGCGTTAGTGGCAGCGACCAAAGACAAGAGGGTGGAGATTCAAATGTTAGCCGGTCAGGTCCTGGCGTATCTGAACAATGCTGCGGCTCAAAAGGCGATTGCAGCGATGGCGCTTGAGGAGAAAAATTCGCCGGAGGTGCGAATGTCGGCGTTCGGTTCGTTAGCGGTATCGGGTAAACTCAACGCAAATCTGCTGGATGACGCCGCCATTGACGCGATATACTCGCTTGTGGCTTCAGGAGAGGCCCAGGCGGAGCTGCGGGCTGCTGCCGCTGCCGCATACGGCGCGTTGAACCTGCCCAGCCAGAAGGTCAAAGACCTCATCCTCGACCAGGCAAAGAATTGACGTATTGGGATGCTGTCCGCCGGTGTGCCGTTAATTAAGGGGGCGGCATAGCAGGGGCGGTGTTGTTTGATTCAGCAGGCGGAGGGGGGGGAAGTGAGGGTTGATTCGGCTCATTTGGCTCGGTTGCTTTCCCGCCTTTTGCCGAGGTTCTTTCATCTGCCAGGGTAATGATGTGGTTTATTACTTCAGGGCTGGCCTCGTCGTGGTCGCTTGACAGAACGACCTTATCCATCAGCTTGCACCACCACGTCAGGTAGGAGTGCATATTCGCCTGCTGAAATGTCTTGTTGTCGAAGCCGATTTCCTTGACGAAGCTATAGCGGCATACAGGGGTGGTGCACAGGAGCATCCCAACGAAACTCCATACGAGATAGCCGGCGAGAAAGCCGACTAAAGCTGCGCCGCCCGTGTCTATTATGCGCGGCATGGCAACGTTAAACGTCCCCAGCAGGAAGGTGGTGGAAATGACGTGCAGAACCACAAAGACGGCGACTGCGGTAACAAGCATACAGAGCGCATCGCAGTATTCGGTGCCGCCGGGCGAACCGGCCAATTCGGATATCAGGGGTCTCAAATGAATCGCCAGATAGACCGCGACCAGCAGGTTAAACAGAACCGCCCACATCTGGTAGAGGCCCAGCTTGACGGCGTACCAGGCGAATGCCCCGGCAATCATTATTCCCATCCACAATGCCATAGGATTTAGCCTGCTACTCTGGCCAGTTCCTCCAAGCTCGTAATACCCGATACGACCTTCAACAGGCCCTGCTTTTGCAGATTGGACCTGCCTCTCTGGTCGCCTTCTTTTCTCAACTGCGCGATAAGCAGGGCGTTTTGAGCGATTGCCCCCTTGAGATTATCATCTATAAGAAGAATATCACAGATGGCGGTGCGGCCGTAATAACCGGTCTGGTGACATTTGTCGCAGCCGACCGCCTGATATATGTTCGTGTAGTTTACCTTTCGCTTCTGAAAATCCCGAATCTGTGCAGCGGACAACTGCGCCGGTACCTTACAGTACTTGCACAGGCGGCGCACGAGGCGCTGGGAGACAATCATATCAAGCCCTGAAGACAAAAGCAGCGGGGTGACACCCAGGTCCAGCAGTCGAATCATCGCAGAGGCGGCGCTGTTGCTGTGTATGGTGGCCAGGACGAGATGTCCCGTTTGGGAGGCCTGGAGTGCTATAGCGGCCGTTTCTTCGTCTCTGATTTCGCCGACACATATCACGTCCGGGTCCTGCCGGAGGATGCTGCGAAGCGACTTGGCGAAGGTGATATCGGCCTTGGGGTTTACCTCTATCTGGCTGGTGTGCGGCAGGACGTACTCAATGGGGTCTTCGACTGTAATCACGTTGCGGGTGAAGAAGTCGATGTTGTTGAGCATTGCATAGAGGGTGGTTGTTTTGCCGCTGCCGGTAGGCCCGCACATAATTATCATTCCGGACGGCTTGGCAATCATATCGAGAATGATATTCTTCTGTTTCTCGGTCAGGCCGATGCCATCAAAGGTGAAGATACTGGCGTCCTGGTTGAGGATTCTGATGGACAGTTTCTCGCCGTTGAGCACGCCTGCGCTGGCGACCCTGAAGGAGATAGTTCCATCGTTGGTCTTGGCGAGGAAGGCACCGTCCTGAGGTCTGCGGCGTTCGGAGATGTCCATTCCTGAAACGGCTTTGATGCTGTTGACTACCGCCTGGCACATCGCGGCGTCGATTCGCTGTGCCTCGTGGAGGACACCGTCGACGCGGTACCTGATGGTGTAAATGGATTCGCTCTTGGGGTCGATGAGGAGGTCGCTGGCCCGCTGCTGGAGTCCGTCCCAGACGAGCTGTTCAGTAAGATTGAGGATGTGGCTGTCCTGCCGATTGGACTTGCTGTGGCCGTATATCTCTTTCAGTTCGGTGCCCGATGAGTCGAGCAGTTTAATGGCTGGCTGTTTGGAGCTGCCGGGCACGGACTCCCTGATGCTCTTGCCCATGTCGCGGAGATGCTGCGCTATGGTGTTCAGTAAGCCACTGTGTTCGTCTTTGGTGGTCTTGGCTATGTCCACGATGAAGAAAATCAGCAGTATAAAAGGGCCAAAGAGCAGGGTTGCTGCGTTGGCGATTCCCTTACGTTCCCTGGGGACCAGCGGGCTGAATTGCACTCTCTGAACGCAGTAGAGGCAAAGATAGACCCATCCGATGAGCAGGGCGAGCTTAATCGGATTGAATGTGAGCATCCCCGATGCCAATAAACCGGCTACCCACGCACCGAGCGTCTTTAGGCCCGCATCTGTGGGGTATGCTGCCGTCAGGCACGCTATCTCAGCCAACACCGCCATAAGTTCCCCTCGAACCTCATTGATAGAGGTACCAATGTTAACCAAACCAAACTAACATATTCGCTGGACATTGGCAAGGTCAATTCCTGCCGAAAGCCGTGCCGCGGCGAAAACGTGGATGAGCGCCTGTCGGGATTTTGCTGCTGTACCCACTACCAAATGTATTTCGGCATTAGGCATATTTGAAGTTCAGTCCGGTCGTTGCCCCTCGTTGCCTGAAAAAGGGGGTATGTAGAGGTTGGAGCGTGTTGTAATTATGCGGCAGTTACTTGACAACACCGCCCCCGGTTTGCGATAATGTCTGTATCGGGAGATTGTCACCTGTTCCCGATGCACGCCCTGTTACGGTGATTCCCAGTGAGGAGGTGTGATTTGAGTAAGAAGGTGTTGTTGGCCGCTCTGATTTCTTGCGTTCTCGGTCTGACCCCCCTTGTGTGTGCTGAGATTCTTATCCAGCCCGCCGGCTATTGCCCCGCGGTTGATGAGCAGGGCGCGACAGCGGATGATTATACTGTTGCGCTTACAGCCGCTCCTTCTGCACCGGTCTATGTTTATCTGCGCCAGGCCTGTGAACCCAACCAGGTTGTTATCCCCTCAAGCATCACTTTTACACCTTCCGATTGGACGCCTAAGACCGTTACCGTTACTGCCATTGATGATGACGACATCGAGACCGACCCCCATTATGCAGTTCTTCGTCATTCAGCCGTCAGCAGCGACCCGGCTTACAACAATGCCGAAATCGCAGACGTTCTTGTCGCTGTCGTCGACAACGACTGTGGTTCGCTGGGTTTTCTCACCGAAGACCTTAATCACGACTGCCGCATTGACTTCTTTGATTTCTCAATCCTTGCCGCCGACTGGCTCAAGGCGACCGAGCCGGGCGGCGACATCGACGGCGACCATTTTGTTGATTTGGGCGACCTTGAACAATTGGCTGCCGACTGGCTTTCCTGCACAGACCCAACAGGGGCCACCTGCAATAAGGCCAGTGCATTCAAACTCCTCTGCGAGTACCGCGAAAACCCGCTCGGTGTCGATGTTGCCAAACCGCGTCTCACCTGGATTCTCACGACGGACACTCGCGGGTTTGAACAAGCCGCATATCAGATTCTTGTCGCCACATCGCTCGATAAGCTTACCGAGACAGCCACTGACCTGTGGAACTCCGCTATGGTCGGCTCCACCCAGTCGCTCAATGTTCGTTACGACGGAGCGACCTTATCCTCAAATACGGTCTGCTACTGGAAAGTCAGGGTGTGGGATAAATTAGGCAACTGCTCCGACTGGAGCGAGGCGCACTTCTGGACTATGGGCCTACTCAGCCAGTCGGACTGGCAGGCCTCGTGGGTCAACGACGGCAAACCCACGCCGACTCAGTATGCCGATTTCTTTTTAGATGACCCCGCACCGCTTTTCAGGAAGGAATTTAACGTCGCCAAGACCGTCGCCCGTGCGACTCTGTTTATCAGCGGCTTGGGCTATTATGAGGCGGCCATCAACGGCACGCGCATCGGCGACGCCGTTCTCGACCCCGGCTGGACGACGTACTCAAAGCGAGTCCCGTATGCAACATACGACGTTACCGACCTGGTTGCGCAGGGCGATAACTGCATAGGTGTAACTTTGGGTAACGGCTGGTACAACCCGCTGCCGATGGAGCTGTTCTGCTCGTTCAACTTCCGCGAATTTCTCCCTGTCGGCAGGCCGCGTCTCATCGCCCGGCTTCATATAGAATATACCGATGACACTTCGCAGGCCATTGTGACAGATACGACCTGGAAGGTCGGCGAAGGCCCGATACTTAGGAACAATGTGTATCTTGGTGAACAGTACGACGCACGGCAGGAGGTCGCCGGCTGGAATCTGCCCGGCTTCAATGATTCCTCCTGGGCTGATGCGAACCTTTCCCGCGAAACAATCGGACCTCTTCGCTCGCAAATGACCCCGCCGGTCAGGGTGACCGCCATTGTCAAGCCGATTGCCGTTACACAGCCGCAGACAGGCGTCTATATCGTCGATATGGGCCAGAACTTCGCGGGCGTTGCTCGATTGAAAGTGACTGGGGCCGCGGGAACACAAGTCAGGATGCGCTACGGCGAACTGCTCTATTCCGATGGCACGCTTAACGTCGCAACCACACGGGCCGGCTACATCGGCGAGTCCTGGTGTCATCCTGACCCGCCGCACAGCGCCGACCAGAACGATATCTATATCTGCAAAGGTTCGGGTCTGGAGACCTATACGCCTCACTTTACCTTTCACGGCTTCAGGTACGTCGAGTTGACCGGCTATCCCGGTACGCCCACGCTTGATACGCTCGAAGGTCTGCGAATGAATTCGGACGTTGATGCCGTGGGGACATTCACCTGCTCTAACCCGATGTTCAACAAAATCTGGGAGATGTTCGACTGGACTATCCGCAGCAATATATTTTCAGTCCAGTCGGATTGCCCGGGCAGAGAGAAACTCGGCTACGGCGGCGACATCGTCTCATCCGCCGAGGCCGTGATGTTCGACCTCGATATGTCGAACTTCTACCAGAAGGTCGTCCGCGATTTTAACGATGCGGTAAGACCCAACGGCGGTTTTCCTGAGACGGCGCCTTATATTGGCATTGCCGACCAAGGTTTCGGGCAGGGTTCGGGGCCTATCGGCTGGGGTACCGCCCACCCGCTGCTGCTCTGGAAACTACGCCAATACTACGGCGAGACAGACCTGCTTACTGAACAATACGACGCTATGCGCAACTGGGTCAACCTGCTCGATGCCTGCGACGTCGGCTACATAATCTCCATCGGCATCGGCGACCACGCGTCTATCGACCCAAAGCCCACCCCGCTTACCAGCACCGCATTTTTCTATTACAACGCCAAGCTCTGTTCCGACATTGCAGGGCTGCTCGGCAAATCCGCCGACGCGACAACCTATGGCACGCTTGCCAACAACATCAGGAACGCCTTCAACAGCCAGTTTTTTAATTCTTCCACCGGCGTTTACTCCACCGGCTCGATTGTCGGCACCCAGGCCTGCCAGGCCTTCCCGCTTTACTTCGACCTTGTGCCATCCGGCTACCGTGACCTTGTCACCTCCATATTGGTCGACGACGTAGCTGACCATTCCGGGCATCTGACAACCGGTATATTCGGAACAAAATATATGTTCGACCAGTTGACCGCGACGGACAATGCCTACTACGCTTATGTGATTGCGAATGCCCGCACGTCTCCCGGCTACGGCAATATGATTAACAACGGCGCAACTACAATATGGGAAAGCTGGAACGGCGGCGGCTCAAGAAACCATCCGATGTTCGGCTCGGTCTGCGAGTGGTTCACCAGGGCAGTGGCCGGCATCAACCCCGACCCCAACGCGGTGGGCTTCGATAAAATAATAATCAGACCCAATATCATCGCAGGCCTGACCTGGGCACGCGGCAGCTATGATTCAATCAGAGGGCTTGTCGAATCATACTGGCGGCTTGAAGATGGCATCCTGACACTCGATGTTACTATCCCTGCCAATGCAACTGCGAGAATTTATGTCCCCACAGCAGACGCCAACGATGTTAATGAAGGCGGCGTCCCGGCATTGAACGCGCCCGATATCAATTTTGTTGAAATGACCGATACCGCGGCCGTCTTTGCCGTCGGCTCGGGACATTATCAGTTTGTCTCTACTTCGCCGGTCATTGTCGCCGATACAGACCCGCCGACACCATCACCGATGACCTGGGCGGCTGTGCCTGCACCAATGAGCACTTCCTCAATTACGATGACTGCGACGACCGCAAAGGATTTGTCGGACGTCGAGTATTTCTTTGATTGTCTCACGGCAGGGGGGCATGATTCCTCCTGGCAAACCAGCACTACATATATCGACAGCGGCCTTTCAGGGGGTACCCAGTACACTTATCGCGTCAAGGCCCGCGACAGGTCGGCCAGTCACAACGAGACCGGCTGGTCCGGCAACGCATCAGCAACCACCTATCCTGTCGGCGCAATCACATTCGATTCAGGAAGCTCCAGCTTTTCGAGCAGCGCAGGAAACACTTTGTCGTGGTCGCACACCATTGGCTCCGAGCCAAACCGGCTGCTCGTCGTAGGATTGGCCGCCGAAGACCCGTGCGTCAATGACCTTGTGATAAGTAGCGTCAAGTATAACGGTGTCAATATGACTCTTGTCCCCGGCTCTTCCCGAATCGAGGGGACAAGCACCCGAATGAAGACGGAATTGTATTACCTTTTGAACGGCAGTTTGCCGGCAGCGGGGACTTATACCGTCACCGTGACGTATGCAGGACAGGTGGATAACAGAAATGGCGGTGCGGTGTCGCTCGCCTACGTCAAGCAGCAGTCGGCGGAAGCGGTCAATACCAGTTCCAACAGCGGCTCAGGCACAATCTCAACCAACATAACGACGCTCACAAACGGTGCGTGGGTCGTTGATGTGGTCGGCTCAGGCAATCCCGGCTCATTTACAACCACGGCAAGCGGTATGGTGGAGCGGTGGGACGTTTCAGCCGATAGTTCCTGTGGAGCAGCAAGCACCAGGCCCGTTTCAACAGCCGGCACCGTAACACTTAGCTGGTCCGGGCCCGCCAACAGGAATTCTCACTCATTAGCCGCCTTCGCACCGGCAAATGCACCCTGATACTCAGGCCGCAGAGGACTACAGAAATTTGGTTAGCCACAGAGAACACCCGCCCAGAGGCGAGGTCTCGCCACAGGCGGACAGAGCACACAGAGATTCAAAGAAAAAGGGAATGCAAGGTTTGATATAACCGCAGCCCACAGCCCAGTTCATCCTCTTCGCTTTCTGTTTCCGTTCTCAGTCCTCTGTTTTTTCGCCATTTTTCTCTTGACATTTCCAAAAAGGGCGTATACACTTGTCCCTGAAACGCCCGTGAGGAGGACACCAGCAGAGGAATTCCGCGTTTGATTTTCCCTTCTCGCGTCGCCTGTGAAGTGGGAGAAACTTAAATGAAGGGGAGTACTGTTAACCTGGGTGGGGGGGGGCAATTTAGGTAATTTCCCTGTCCCCGTTTCTGCAAATCCTCTCCAATTTTACAACCCCCACCGCATCCCCCGCGCCCCGCCGCGGAAACAAACCTGCTAATTCTTGAGCATCGTTTCTTACGTAAAACCAACAATTTTTGAAGGAGACAGAAAATGAAAAAGACAACTGTTTTTGCATTAATTGTGTTTGGGATGGCAGTAGCGAATGTTGCTTTGGCTGACATGGAATGGGTCTATGTCGATGATCCGGGAGTTTCTGGTCACGAGGGCTTTACCGGATATATGAGCAAATACGAGACAACCAATGCCCAGTATTGTGAGTTTCTCAACGCCGCCATAGCTTCTGGTGATATAACCGTAGATGGTGACAATGTTCTTGGTGCAAGCGGCTCTAACAGTGGGGCAGATTTTGTTGGTCAATTGTATTATAACCTTGCTGGGCCTGGCGCAACTTTCTTTGGAGCCACCCACGGCGGAGCGGCAAGAATAAATTACAGTGGCGGTGTGTTCAGTGTTGACAACGGCTTTGAAAACCATCCTGTTACCTATGTGAGCTGGTATGGTGCAGCAGCTTTTTGCAACTATTACGGCTACCGACTTCCCACCGAATGGGAATGGCAGGCCGTAGCTGATTATGATGGAAGCTATATCTATGGCTGTGGGACGAGCATAGATAATAGTATGGCCAACTATTATTGTTCGACCCATCCGAATGGCACAACCGAGGTTGGTGCTTTCGGGGCTTATGGCTATGGACTGTGCGACATGGCAGGCAATGTATGGGAGTGGACATCCTCGACTTGCGGTGGTCCAGGTTGTCGCATTGATCGCGGCGGCTGCTGGAGCAACATCCCAGGAGACTATAGGGGAGGCAGCTTGGAGGTCTGGTACAGGTATGAGTTCAATCTGGACTGGCCAGCTGCCTACGGCGATGGCTTTCGGGTAGCCTTTGTTCCCGAGCCAGCAATTGAGGCTTTGGTTGATATCAATCCTGATAGTTTAAACAAAAATAGCAAAGGCCAGTGGGTAACAGTGTATATTACTTTGCCTGCGGGGTACGACGTATCCAAAATAGACCCTAACACGATTTCGATAACATCTTTGGCCGGCGCAACCTGCAATCCCGATTATCATCAGGCCGCAGACCTTAGTTTTGCGCCACAGGTTGGCGATCGGGATGAGGATGGCATTCCTGATCTTACAGTTAAATTCAACCGGCAGGAGTTGATAGCTAATCTTTGTTTGGATGATGTCGCCATTACGGTTGAGGGTAAACTTTTATCAGGGAAGCACTTCAAAGGTAGTGACCGCATACGTGTAATTGACCGAGGAAAGTAAGCAAAAGAATTATTATCGGATGGATGAAAGTTAGGGACCGGACAATATCCTTATTATGCCCGAACCGGCTACGCTTTTGCCTGCGGTGAGCTTGTCGAATCCGCTGCTTGGTTTGGGCGGGTTAGTTTTGAGGAAACGCAGAGCGTAAATCCCGAAGGTGCCGAATAAACCCTCAAGCTGGCTTGAGGGCTAAACAACCCCGAAGGGGGCCTCGGGGGCGAATACACCCCCAGGCGGGCCTGGGGGCTAACCAGTGAACCGTTGCATATTGGGGTTCCCGAAGATACCATTCCCTTTTATGGGGAAAATGGTCGGGTATATGGTAACGTGGACAACATACGGGACGTGGCTGCAGGGCGACAAAAGAGGGTACGTGCGGGCTGGACAAACGCTGCCGGCAGATACGGGACTTGAAGAGGCAAACAAGAAACAACAAAAATCCGAGGTTCTTCGTCTGACATCTGCGCAGAAAAGGGTCGTCGAAGATGCGGTGGTCAAAGAAGCACGGCGTTTCGGGCAGGAGATACTTGCGCTGGCGGTTTGCTCGAATCACGTTCATCTTGTGGTTAGCTCGGGCAGTGAGTCAATAGAGAATACTGTGTCCCGGTATAAGAATGTGGCGACCTGCGCCCTGAAGAAAACGGGATTAACAAAAAAGATATGGACGCGAGGTTTTGACAAGCGGTTCTGTTTCACCGATGAAGAACTCACGCAGAAAATCGAATACGTCCTTCGTCACAACAAGAACGGTTAGCCCGCAGGCCCGCCTGCGGGTGAGAGGTTACACCGCCCCGAGTTTGTGCCCGGGGCCGATTGTATAGAGGCGTTTCTTGCGTTTTGTGTTTTTGTGGGAGCGGACGACCCTGCCGAGGAAGATTATATGGTCGCCGGCGGCTGTTCGCCTTATGAGTCGGCACTCGAAATTGGCTACTGCGTCTGTGAGCAACAGTGAATTGATTTTCTTCGCCGGTTCTGTTTTGCATTTAAACGCCTTAAACTTGTCCATATCGCGTCCGCTGTGCGAGCCGAAAAACAGGGCTGCTCTGGCCATATCGCTTGAGGGATATGCAAGTGTAAAGCACCGCGATGACCTGATACACCCGACGGTGTAATGTCCTTTATAGACCGCTATTGCCATCATCGGCGGGTCGTATGAGGCAATCATTGTCCAGCCGAGCGTTACAGGATTGGCCCTGCCTCTCTTATCCTTCGCTATCACTATCACCACCTGCTCCGGGTATTTTGTCTTCACCGCCTCATCGAATTTGACCTTCTTTTGCATTGTCTTTCTCCGTAAATAATTCTTCAACTTCCCTATTTTTCTTTTGTGTCGAAGTTCTTGCTGTATTTGTTAAAACAGTCAACCACCTGAGGGAAAAACGACTCAAACGTCGGGTACTTCTCAC
>CAYGVZ010000016.1:0-20592 GCA_964353475.1 uncultured Pirellulales bacterium
CGTAATCCTTCAGGAACTTGAGGTCCCTTCGCGTCAGGATGCCCTTCAATCGGCGACCCTCGACAATGGGGACGCCGGAGACGTTCTGCTCGTTCATCAGCTCGAGCGCCTTTTTGACGGGTTCGTTGGGCGAGAGGGTAACGGGGTCGAGGATTACGCCGTGCTCGGAACGTTTCACCTTGGAGACCTCCCGCTTTTGCGCCTCGACTGTCAGATTCTTGTGAATTATGCCGATGCCGCCTTCCTGCGCCAGGGCGATTGCCAGTGCCGACTCGGTAACGGTATCCATAGCCGCCGAGACGATTGGTATATCTATGGCGATATTCTTAGTCAACTGCGTGGTTGTGTCCGCCTGGCTGGGCACAAAATCGCTCTTGGCGGGTATCAGCAGGACGTCATCGAACGTTATGGCTTCGCCGATGATTTTGCCTTTATCCATTTTGGTCTCCGAAAAAGTGTCGGCGCTTTTGAGATGAGTATATTGCCGGGGAAAACAGGCGTCAAACCATTTTTTCCTAACCACAAAGGCCCAAAGGCACTAAGAATAAGGCAAAAGGTAAAAGTGGCCACGCCACCCCCACGGGGCAGGCGGCAAGGCCGGCAAAAGTAAAAAAGCAGCGCCCTTTGCTCCGCTCAGGCCAGAGTTCTCCGATTGCCCGCTTCTCTCCCAGCTCGTCCGTACTCCAGTCACCCGGCCGCTTGCTCTTACTGCCTGATTTCTTTCCTTTCCCAGTTGTACACAACCCTTGTTTCTGCTATAATACTACCCGCTGGGGGAAACTGATTTTATTGTAATCGAGACCTTGGAATGGAGAGTTGAGAAGGAGGAGCCGTTATGGCAAGGCCGGCATCGGGTTTGCGATTTTGGCCGGCGTACAGATGCCGCAACGAGGTCGGTCGCCTTCTTACTTTTCCCTTCTTGTCCGCCGTAGGCGGATTGCCTTTTGCACTTGTGCTCTTCTGCTTTGCGCCGTGCGCTCTTGCAAAGTATTCCGGCGGCTCAGGCACCCCCGCAGACCCATACCGTATATCAGACCATAACGACCTCTACGCCCTGGCCGATGACGCAAACGATTATACCAAATGCTTTATCCTGACTAACGACATCGACCTCAACCCGAATCTTCCCGGCAACCAGACCTTTTCCGCAGCCGTCATCTCACGCGATATAAACAATGCAAATTACGTTTTCGACGGGAATACCTTCACCGGTGTTTTCGATGGGGCGGGGCATAAAATCACTAACTTGGCCATAGATACTAATGGGGTTGAAGCCGATTATTTAGGCCTGTTCGGCTATATCGACTCAAACGCGTCTGTTTGTAATCTTGGGCTGGACGACGTTAATATCACCGGTGTCGGTGATTTAGTCGGCTGTTTGGTAGGGTATGCCAGAGGCGCCAACGTGACGAACTGCTCGGCGACCGGTACGGTCGGCGGATATGATGCTGTCGGTGGACTGGTGGGGTATGCTTATGCTGGCAGTGTAACGGACTGCTGCGCGATCGGGGTGGTTGCCGGTCATAGTTATGTCGGCGGCCTGGTGGGGTATGCCAACGATGCCAATGTGTCGAACTCCCGTGCGACCGGTGCGGTCGCAGGAAAAAGTTATGTCGGCGGCTTGGCAGGGTATGCCAGTTACTCTGCCAGTGTAACGAACTGCTATGCGACCGGTACGGTCGCAGGCGATGCTAATTATGTCGGCGGCCTCTTGGGGGAGGCCTATGGTGCCACTGTGACGACCTCCTATGCGACCGGCGCGGTTGCAGGAAATAGTTATGTCGGCGGCCTCGTGGGGTATGCTGCTTATGACACTAACGTAACGGGATGCTATGCGACCGGCGCGGTTGCAGGAAATAGTTATGTCGGCGGATTGGTGGGGTATGCCCATTATCATGCGAGTATGACGACCTGCTATGCAACCGGTGAGGTTGCAGGTAACGTTGACTATGTCGGCGGTCTGGTGGGGAGGAGCGTCGATAACGCCACTGTGACGAACTGTTATGCGACCGGGGCTGTTACAGGCGATGGTAATTATGTCGGTGGCTTGGTGGGGGCCAGAGCAGGCAGTGTGGCGAACTGCTTCTGGGATGTCGAGACCACCGGGACGACTGTAAGCGCCGGCGGCATTGGTCTGACAACGTCGCAGATGCACCAGGCATTCTACTTCGCGGCTAACAACTGGGCAGGGACAACCTGGACGATTGACGAAGGCAATGACTACCCCCATCTTGCCTGGGAGAATGTACCCGGCCAGTTCATTACCGCTCCTGCTGTCTCAATGGCTGGCTCGGGTACGGTTGAAGCCCCTTGGGTCATCGAATCCAAAGACGATTTTCTTGTCGTCTGTGCGGGTTCTATCTTCTGGGACAAGCATTATCTTCTCAATACCAATATAGACCTGTCCGGTGTCACGTACATCCGTGGTCTGATTGGCTATGACGCCAGCAATCCATTCACGGGCTCATTTGACGGCGCTGGGCACATCGTCAGCAACCTCACAATCGAAGGCAAAGATTATCTCGGCTTATTCGGCTATATCCGCTCAGACGGGTCTGTGAGGAATCTCGCCTTGGAAGGTGTAAATATCACCGGCACGGGTTATTGTGTCGGTGCCCTGGTGGGGAAGGCCTTTTTCGGCACGAGTGTAACGAACTGCTATGCGACCGGTACGGTTGCAGGCAATGCTAATTATGTCGGTGGCTTGGTGGGCTTTGCCCATGATGCCAATGTGTCGAACTCCTATGCGACCGGCGAGGTTGCAGGAAATAGCTATGTCGGCGGCTTCGTGGGGCATGCTTTTGCCGACACGAGTGTAACGAACTGCTATGCGACCGGTACGGTTAACGGTACTGATGAAGTCGGCGGCCTGGTGGGGGAGGCCTACTCGTATGCGAGTGTAACGAACTGCTATGCGACAGGTGCGGTTAGCGGCAACGGTGTTGTCGGCGGCTTGGCAGGGCATGTCGGTAACGCCACTGTCTCGAACTCCTATGCGACCGGCGAGGTTGCAGGAAATAGCGATGTCGGCGGCTTGGTGGGGCAATCCTCTTACTACGCGGCTATAACGAACTCCTATGCGGCCGGTGTGGTTACAGGCACGGGTAATTATATCGGCGGCCTGGTGGGGTTCGTCGATGACACCACTCTCTCGAACTGCTATGCGACCGGTACGGTTGCAGGTAATGTTGACTATATCGGCGGTCTGGTGGGATACAAATACTCCGGGACGGTGACCAGCAGCTTCTGGGATGTTAATACCAGTGGGACAAGCGACGGTGTTGGGAATGAGAATCCCGACCCTAATGGGGCAATGGGCAGGACGACAACTCAAATGATGACGCTTTCAACCTTCACCAATGCTGGCTGGGACTTTAATAATATCTGGGCGCTATGTGAGGGGACGAACTATCCGCGATTACAGTGGCAGATACCGATTGGAGATATGCTTTGTCCGGATGGCGTAACGTTTGTGGATTATTCGTATCTGGCCGGGCACTGGCTTTCGAGGAAGTATGGGGATGTTAATGGCCTTGAGCTTTCGGGCGATGGGAAAATCGCCGGCGAGGACTTTGCGCTCCTTGCCAACTGGTGGGGACAATCCGCCTGCGGCGATTGCAGCGGGGCCGACTACACCGGCGATAATAATGTCGATTCGTTCGACCTTGCGCTCCTTTGCGACAACTGGCTCGTCACGGATTATGGCGATGTCGAAGGCGCGGAACTCACCGGCGATGGCAAGGTCGATTTTGACGATGTGGAACTATTCGCTGAGCAATGGCTGACCGCCCTTTAACCGCCCGAAACCTCTGTGTCCCAAAAAATGCCCCCGTGGGGTCGCTTGCGCCACGTGATGAAAAAATAAATCTCTGCGGTCTCAGCGTGCTCCGCGGTAAATACCCCTTCGCGGTGAAAATTTCACTTGACACAAAACATCCCGCATTGTATAATCTTTACCCAACATTGAGAAAGTGAGCATTTTATGTTAAATTTTTGTTCAACGTTCGACATTCGGAATTCGCCATTTAAAAATCCGCAATCCCAAATCCGCAATTCAGCCCTCCGTCTTCTGTCCTCCGTCCTCTGTCTTCTGTCGTCTGCCCTGCGCTTGCCGCGGCGAAGCCACTTGGGCGAAGCCGGGTGCCCACCTTGCCTATTTTGCCCAAATTCCTGTTGCTGGCAGGGTGTGATTATGCAAAACAAAGCCAATTTCCAAAAAACCAAAATGAATCTAACCCCCTGTTCGGAAGGGACTTATGCGAAAAACACCCCCTCCGATTACCCGAAAAACGAACCCAATTCAAATCGAAGATCCCTACGGGACAGCTACTTGGAACTTCAAACAGGGGAGTCGAAGACCCCTACGGGTCTGCTTCTTGGAATATCAAACCGGGGGCCAATTTGTGGTTGAAGGATGTTACGCGAAGTGAGCCCAGATGCATACGATGACCCCGGCGACGAGAATAGACAGAATCGCGTGAATGACGACCCAGATTTTGTCAACGCCGAGGGACATTGTCTTGCCGGAGAAGGTCAGGCCTGCGATTTTCTCATCGGGCGGTCTTGGCGTCAGGAACGACAGTATTATCATAAGCGCAACGCAGACAACAAACATTATCACGGAGTAATTCAGGAAGGCAAAGCCGGTGAGGATATTGAACGGGCCGAAATCGGTGTAGCCCATCTTCGAGAGAATATCGGTGGCAAAGCGGGCTGCGCCGAGAACGAAGCCAATAATGAGCGTGGTCAACGCGGCCTTGCCCGTTGCCCGCTTCCACAATATGCCCATGAGAAAAACGGCTGTTACGGGCGCACCGATATAGGACTGGATGCTCTGGAGATACTGATAGACCTGGTTCGAGAGGAAGCGAATCATCGGAATCCAGATAATCGAAATGACGACTACCGCCGCTGTTGTGATTCGGCCGACAAAGACAAGCTTTTTCTCGGAAGCAACGGGATTGAATTTGCGATAGACGTCCATCGTGATGAGTGTCGAGCAGGAATTGAAAACGGAGCTAAGGGACGACATAAGTGCGGCCAACATCGCGGCTATCATCAGGCCCGCAAGTCCTCTCGGCAATAATCGCGTCACAATCAGCGGGTATGCCATATCAGGGTCATTCGCCAGTTCTGATTTCCACAACGCCATTGCGATAAGGCCGGGCAGGACGAAAATAAACAGCGGCAGTACCTTGAGAAAGCCGCACATAATCGCCGCGGACCTCGACTCGGCGAGATTCCTTGCGCCGAGCGCACGCTGGACAATGACCTGGTCGGTGCACCAGTACCAGATACCGAGAATGACGACGCCGATGGTTGTTCCCGGCCAGGGATATGCGGCGTGGCCGGCGGGTTTTATCATGTGAAAGAACTCAGGCGGCAGTGCGGCGCGGAGTCCCTCGAAACCGCCGACTTTGTCTAAGCCGATAACGGTCAACAGCAGCGAGCCGGCAATCATAATGAACGTCTGAATCATATCGGTGTATATGACGGCGGACAGCCCCCCGGCGATTGTATAGACGCCCGTTGCAACAACCAGAACAATCGCGGAGACCATCGGCGGCCAGCCGATAACGACTTTGATGAGTAGCGCCCCTGCGAACAGGGCCACTGAGATTTTTGTGAAGATGTACGCGAAGATGGAAATCATCGTCATCGTCCAGCGACAGCCGGCGTTGAAACGTTTTTCGAGATACTCCGGCATCGTGAAGACGCGGCTGCCGAGATAGTAAGGCAGGAATACCCAGGCGAGAATGAGTATGCAGAAGACGGCGGACATTTCATAAGCGCCGACGGCAAGGCCTGAATCGGCGCCTGAGCCGGCTAAGCCGATGAGATGCTCGCTGCCGATGTTGGTTGAGAATATCGACGCCCCCACCGCAAACCACAGGGCGTTTCGGCCGGCCAGAAAATAATCGGTGCTCGTTCTTTCCCCCCGCGTGAACCAGAACCCGACCGCAAAGACAACGCCAAAGTATATTGCGATGGTAATCCAGTCAATCGTAGTCAGTTGCATAACAATTCATCCTGTATGGTTCGAATTTGGGGAAAAAGTATAATCCAGGCCCAGACAGGCGTCAAATGGGATTGGGACAGCCAGGGCGGCAGGATATATAATGGGAATAATCGTTTTTCGCGCCCATTTTGGATGGGACTGCCCGTCTATAATGGTGAAAGCAGATTCTGTTGAACGTTAGACACAGCGTTGGAGTCAATAGTGCAGCAAAACCCTGACAGGGAACTGGTGGAAGCGGCGATTGCCGGTAACGCCGAGAGTTTTACCGAGTTGTGCAGCCGGTACTATGCCGCGATGGTTGCGATAGCGCGTTCGGTGCTCGGCGACAGGCACCTGGCAGAGGACGCGGCCCAGCAGACGTTTGCAACGGCGGCCTTCAAGCTGCCCCAGTTGAAAAATAAAGACAAGTTCGCCGCCTGGCTCGGCGCAATATGCAGAAATACCACCAATGATATGGCAGGAGCAAAAGAAGAGCTGCGCACGCCTGACCAACTGTCATCAACACCGGCTGCGACAAAAGACAGCAGCAGCTTCGAGCCGGTGAGGGCGGCGATTATGATGCTGCCGGCCCAGATGAGAGAAGTGATTTTCCTGCGATACTACGACGGTATGACGTATGAGACGATTGGCAAGGTGTTAGGCATATCCGAACAGGCAATAAACGGACGACTGCGAAGGGCGAAAAAGAAACTTGCGAAGTACCTTACGAAGCAAGGATTGTTTGAGGTGTGATTATGGATGAGCAAAAAGAAAAACGATTAGACGAACTGCTCGCAAAAGCAATCGACTCAGGCCCAGCCGACTTCGACGCTGAAAAGTGGAGACGAGAACACCCGGCCGCTTGGCAGGCAATCGTTGCGAGAAAGGTTGTGACGGCCCCGAAAGAATCGCTTCCGCGAATATTCCAGTACAGGAAGCTCGGCTGGCTCGCGGCCGCAGCGGTGATAATCGTAGGAATCACAATAGCAGTCGTTCACCGCAAGCCCCCGGAACGGGTAAACGTACCAACGGTTGCGAGCAGGGAGAAATCCCATGCTGAGATGATGTCAATGGCATCGTTATCGATGGCGTATCGTCGCGGCGGGATGGAAGCGGTGGAAGCGCAGTGCGACAAGGCGTTGAAGATGTTAAGACGCAAACCGGCTGCGATTTCGGCCGCGGAATTGTTGAATGAGGATAACGGAACTTAGACCGAAGGGAGCAAATTATGAAGACGTTGAACAAAATGACATTGAGCATTCTTATCGTGGCGTTTCTGCTTGCAGGGCAGACATACGCATACCCGCCGGACAACGCAGCACTCCTTTACTACAGGGGTTTTATGCTCTCGGAGGAACCGAATGAAGATGTGGCAAAGATGCTCGTCGATCTGCGGAAAGGCAACATCAAACCAAATGAGCAAATCCGGCAATACGCGGAAAGAAACAGTAATGCCATCAGGGACATAGTGTCGGCTGCGGAAATCAAGAATTGTGATTGGGGCCTGGATTTCTCAGAGGGGTTCGAACTGTTGATGCCACACCTCGCCCGGTGCCGGCAGGCGGCGTACTTGCTTGTCGCCGATGTGAAAATCCGCGCCGAAAAAGGCGATTACAAAACGGCCCTTGAAAGGTGTATTACGATGCACAAGATGGCCGCGCACGTCGGCGATGATACGCTGATATCATATTTGGTGGGCATGACAATCAACGAGACAGCAAACAAATGCATCGCAGATATTCTATCCAAGATTCCTGATGATTTGGAGACGCTTGTCTGGCTCCAAGGCCAGATAGGCAGGGTATCAAGCACGTTGCCTCGCGTTGAGGCCGCCTTGGCCAGGGGGGAACTCGAGGTCTGCCTGCAGGATATGCGAAGAGAAAGAATCGGCGTGCTTTTGGAGCAATTGACCCAGGATAATCAATGCGACCCTAATTCGAGCGTGGACCAGAAGGTCATTGAGCAGCTTCGTCGGATTCAGCGCGAGGATGAAACGTACTTCGAGAAGAGCAGGGCATACTACACGAGCTATATGGCGAAGGTACTGGCCGCATTTGAGCTCCCGTATCCACAGGTGCACGAGGAGCTTACAAAGTTGGCTGAGCAAAAGGAAAAAGATGCGAATGAAAAGCCCGAGGCGGTGCTTGCTCATATTGTGAGTCCTGCGATTGCCAAGATGAGCAGTAATCGAGCAAGCCGAGATACTCTCTTCAACGCCACGAAGGCGGCGATTGACATCTACATAATCAAAGCAAAGACGGGCAAACTGCCGGATGAATTGCCTGCAGGTCTGCCCAAGGATATGTTCAGCGGCAAGGACTTTATCTACGAAAAGACCGCCGATGGTTTTGTCCTGAAATGTCAGGGTGAGGATTTGGATAAGAAAGTAGTGCATCAGTACGAGTTCAAGGTTCCGAAGTAGGCAGGTGATTGTCTCTGCGATTGAAAGCCGGGTTGAACGGCCCGGCTTTTTTATGCGCATTTTTTGCTTGCGATGGGAATTGCCTGGAAATAAAATCCTGCAAACAACCGGATTTTACCAATGATGTTTGGCCTGAAAGGGCAGGAGTTGGCGGAAATTGCGAGATGAGACGAGCATATTTTATTGAACGTTACAGGGGGTACTTACAATGGCAAGACAGGAGGTTTTGACCGGTTCGGCTGACAACGCGGCGCTGCTTTATTATCAGGCGTTCCTGCTGACGACGATGCAGCAGCCGGACGAGGCGATGATTAAAATACTTTCCGAAATCGCGGCAGGCCGGATACAGCCAACCGACCAGGCCAGGGATTTTCTGGACAGGCATCGCAGCGCCATCGACCTTTTGCTTCAGGCCGCGCAGATACCGGATTGTAACTGGGGCATTGACCATTCGACATGGCCTGCCCTGCCTCATATTGCGCGCCGCTTGCTGCCAATGCGGATTGTGCTTGCCGATGCGCAGATTCTTGCAGACAAAGGCGATTTCAAAGATGCATTGAAACGGTGTATCGCTGTTATACGGATGGGTCATCATATAAGCACAGGCGGCAGTGTCTGCTGTGTTTCGGGCATGGGGGTCATCGAAACCGCAAACAAATCACTACAGGTTATTTTGGGGAAGATGCCGCCCGACGCCGATGTGCTTGAATGGCTTAAAGACGAGCTGGCAAAAACGGAGGATTGGCGGTTTCCGTTCAGGCGGAGCGTGGAGATTGAACTGGGAGCGACAGGAGCGTATATTAATCGGCAACAGGCACAGAACGCACTCGGACCGAACTTTGGCGAGTGGGCACGGGACCGGCTGGCGCAAGAGGTCGCTGAGTTTGCGATAAGATGTCCCGATGAGTTCTTCGCCCGCAACGAGAAGTACTGGAACGATTACGCATCTGCGGTGTCAGGCGCTCTGGATTACGACTACGCAGAGGCAATTGGGGCGTTCGGGCGGCTCGAAGAGAAGACCAAGCACGATAAGGACACGATTGATGGGGTCTTGACGGGGTTTTTCGCCGCCTATATCAGTGGAATGCTGAACCACTATACCAGAACGATAACCTTCTCAAATGCAATTGCGGCAGCGGTTGAGGTTTATATCGACAAGGCACAGACAGGCAAACTGCCCGACAGGTTGTCAGCGGGTCTGCCAAACGATATGTTCAGCGGCGAGGACTTTGAATACGAAAAAAGCGACTGTGGCTTTACCCTTCGCTGTCGAGGCAGGGACCTGCTGGCCGATAAACTGCACCTATACGAGTTTGTGGTTGCATAGCAACTGTCGGCATCCTGCTTATCCTGATTGTCGTCAAGACAGCGAAGGCAAGCATTGCGCGATAGCGCTCGGCGCCAATCGTCAGGCGGAATTAACATTGCTTTTCGTCGGGACGACGTCTATCATATATGGCAACATAGCAGATTGGCGATACTATGGTTGATATTTCACAACAGATTGCTTATTGGCGAGACGGCGCCAAGGAGGACTGGGAGGCAGCCAGCCAATTAGTTGACGGGGGCAAGACCCGACACGGGATGTTCTTCTCGCATCTTGCTTTGGAGAAACTTCTGAAAGCACACATCTGCAAAAAGACAGGGAAACTTGCGCCGAAGATTCACAACCTTGTCCGGCTGGCAGAGACAGCAGAACTTCAGTTGAAACCGGAATATGTGGATACTCTTGCGGAAATGAACGAATTCAATCTGGAAGGCAGATACCCGGTTACTTTTGTCGCCCCTCTTACGAAAAAGGAGGCGCAGGCGTATATGAAGAAGGCAAAGGAAGTATTCGAATGGCTGACCCAAAAGTTATAGCCGCTGTAAAAGAATACCTCAGTCGTTTGGCGCAGAACGGGTTATCCGTCGCATTTGGCGTGATATTCGGCTCGCAGGTTACGGGGCAGGCGAACGAACTAAGCGATATTGACCTGATTGTGGTCTCGCCTCAGTTTGACGGCAAAATAAGCAGGGGCGTCATCGATAAACTTTGGCACATAGCCGCGAGGACCGACAGCCGAATCGAACCTGTCCCCTGCGGCCAAAAACAATGGCAGGAAAACAAATCCGACGCTATCCTCGAAATCGCAAGAAATGAAGGGGTAACCATCGCTGGTTAAGTCCGGCAGGGACAATCGGCTCGTTACGGGAGTTTGTTTTGCTTGCGCGTTTCACCTTTCCAGTTGAGTTTTTCTGCGAAGTTCGCTTTGCAGAAGGATACGCTGGCATCGTTAAAAAGGATATTGCAGCCCTCGCCCTGGTGGCGGCCGGTGTCAACAAGTTCGACGCCGCCGAACTGGTTCCAGCCGGTCTTGCCTTCGAAAAGCAGGACCATATCAGGCGGTGAGTTCAAGTCGCAGTGAGGGTTCATCGCATAATCCGACCGGCGCCTACCCGCGGCCGACCAGAGATACTCTCTCCCGTTTCTGCGCGGGGGCCAGCGTATCACGATTCCCCGCCTGCTGGTGATGCAGATGAAATGCTTTGGTTCAACTTGGCCGGCGGCGAGTAATTCGTCGCACCATTTATTCGGGTCAGGATACCGTCCGTGCTCGTGTGCATAGAGTACCATTGCCTTTCCGAGCTGGGACAGATTCGTGCCACACACCATTCGATACGCGTAACACCGTGGGCCTATGTACCCAAGCAGCCATACCCCCAGCAGCAACGCCGAGATAATCATACCGGCTACCGCCAATCCCGAACCCTTTAACCGCCGGCTTGAAGCCATTATGCGTTTGGCGGCCAACATTCCCAGAAGGAAACCGGCCGCAACAACTATCGCCATCAAGTGCCATAGTAATGCTCGCAGCCAGAGCGGATGTACAATTGCACTTCGCAGAACCAGCAGAAGCGCCCAGCAGAGGAGGCAGACAATCGGGCCGGCAGCCAGTTTACAGAACCTGCGGTTTTGTCTATTGGCATCCATCAACTCTCTCACGCCACAACTTGCCTGCGTATCTCGATTATACCAACGTCAAGGATTGGCTGTCGAGGAGGTCTATTCCGGCGGCTGTCGGTCCGGGTTTAAGCCGCGTCTTTTTATCGCGTCCTCGGTAGGGCTGAAATTGCATCGAGGGCAGCGGTCGGCAAAGAATCCCGGCATAGGGGGACGCCTGCGCGGGACAAAGACATTCCCACATTTGGGGCACTTCAGCAAAACCGTAGCGGGGCGTCTCAACTCCTGCAAGGTATTTTGACCATCGGCAGAACTGACTTGTGTCTGGGCGGGGTTGGCTGCGAGGTAGTCGGCAATGAACCGAGTCAAGTAATCTTCAAGGGTTTTCACAGAATCCTTAATATGGTCGGAGGACGTCAGTTGAATTTCACCCATTTCCCAGGTGACAGCTCCGTTGCACCGTCTGGCCGGGTCTCTTTCAAGAAGAACATTCTGTGTGAAGCGAACATGCACATCGACTGCCACAGCGCCCTTCAAGTCGGCTTTGGCTGTCATAGTAACATCGATGGAGAGCATCGGCAGCCCAGGCGTCTGTTTCCACCCGGACTCGGACAATACCTCTATGCCGCTCTTGGTCAACTGACGCGTCACATCTGTTTTGAGCTTCCTCTTGTGGATTCCGTGCTTCTCGGCCTCCGGGCAGGTCTCAGCCGACACATATACGCCGTTTAATCCCGCAAGGCAGTCGCGGTCGGGCGGTGCGGACTTAGCCCGGCACCACATACAACACACGACCGTAATCAGGACCGCACAAACTGATAACATTTTCGCCTTCATATCGCACCTCCGCAGGATGGCAAGGGTCATCTTGCACAACCACTTCTTCGGTTTCACTCCGCTGCGAAAATAAGAATACCTCGTACCTGCATCTATTATACAGGATAGTCAGGCATTGTGCAGAAAACACAGCCGTTTTCCCCTGCAATCTCACGCAGGGTGAAGCGTGCCCCGGGAGCACGGCTATGAGTGCTTCAGCAGAACAGTTGTCTCTTTCCCTGCGGGCAGGCAATAGCGTGCCTGGCCGGCTGGGGCGGCGGTGGAAAGCACGTCGAGCTCCAGCTTCTCTTTGCGGCTGACAACGAGTTCGCCGGCGCAGTCGGCAGGAAGAGAAATGGTAACTTTGCGGCTGCCGAGCGGCCCCTGTGATGCGAACTGGATTGGGCCGCGGACGGTGTGAGCGACAAGGTCGAGTTTCTCAAGGTCGGCCAGTTGTGGGCGCAGCTCCACACGCGAGAAACCGGGCTGCCGGGGTTTTATGCCCGCGATGCTCATATACAACACATATAGCGGCGCAACCGGACAGTGACTCCACTGCGAGCCGGAATCCGGCTTCACCTCCCAATGCTCCTGCAACGTATTGTTCAGAATCGCCGAAGGGAAATTCGCCCAGCGTTCTCGCAGGTCTTTTAGAATCGCGTCCGCCCTTTGCGCCTTTGCCAGCGCCCACAGCCGCCATCCCGCGTTGCCCGGGTAGCTGAAACCCATCGAACCAGGACAATCCACGATTGCCTTTATCGCCGCTTCGACTTCGGCGTGCGGGCACTGGTCGAAAAGTATCGCCGTCGAAAGTGTGCGGTCGTGCAGGCGAATGGTCTTCTCCTCCTTGAGCCAGGGCAGATTATCGACGAACAGCCCGTATTCGTCCGACCAGAAGTTTCTCACGGCTGCGGTGTGAAGCTCTTTGCTCAAATCCTCAGCGAACTTCCTGTTCCTGCTGTCCCCGAATTGCTCGCACAACTTCGCAAACGCATCCTTGAACATCGCCGATGCGAAAAGGTTGAACGCACATTGTTTGTGCCGCTGCTTGAGAAAACTTTCATTGTCCATCCATACCCAGGGTACGCCGATATCCTCCACAGGCAGCAGGCCGTTCTTACCCTGAATACTCCGGAGGTAATGAGCGAATTTGACCAATCGCGGGTACACCTCTTCGAGGGCCGACAGGTCGCCTGTGTAAGAATAATGGTGGTAACAGTCAAAATTGAAGCTTACGCCGTGGTCGAGCAGTGGTCCCCACGGTGTGAAATCGAGTTGTCTGGAGGGGATACGATTAAGCCGGTCGTATGCGGGCCAGCAGTCCAGAAAGTACCCATCCTTGGTCATTCCCTGGCTGTACGTCCGTACAAACCGCGCCCCAAGCCCATGCTCGCCGAATGCAAACCGAACAGCGTGCAACTGATGTGCCCCGTCACCACTGTACTGTTGTCGCTCTCTGCCCATCCCGTCAACACATGTCTCCTGCGCCGAATTGTTCAGTGTATTGACACAAGCATCCATCAGCCGCTGGAGTTTTGGCTCGCCGATTGTTAGCCTTGCCTCGCTGGGCCACGGGAAAACCCGCCTGCGCATCCCGACGTTGCTGATTTTGATTGTGCCTCTTGCGTTGCGGATGTGCAGTTGCACCCACCGGCAGGATTCAAAATCGAACGTCTCAAATGTGTTGACGCCCTCTTTGCATATAAACCGCGTCCACGAATTGAAATGCGTATTCAGCAGTGCCGGCCCGCCGACCTCGTGACCTTCCTGTACCATCAGTTCAACAACTGTCCCCTCCGATGCCTCGATAGTAAAACAGGGCCAGCCGACAATCTGCTCATCTAATTCGAATGTGAGCGCCGCTGCACGATTAGGTTTTGATTCGTCGAATGTTACCTCCCAGGTGTTCTGGCCCGTCTGTTTTGCACTGGCCTGACGGTCAACGGTGAAGGCATCGTCGCAGACGACTTCAAAATACTCTTGTGGCGGTCTTTTCCATTCTATCCACATTGACTCGGCCAGCTTGGCAGCCGGAACAATGAACTCTTTCATCATCGGAATCTGTCGTGCAAGCAGTCGGCAATTCTCTGGCTTAGCGCTGATGTCAAACATATAGTCGGGGTAGTCAGAGCACACGGCTGGCTTGTCCGCCGGACAGTTCAATGCCATTGCCGACAGCCAGTTATCGTCCGGCTTGAAGTTCATGGCTGACCAACCATAGAGGAACAGACGGGCGTCAAACTCTTCCTGAAGCGCGCGCAAGTACCATCTCTTGTACTGGCCTGCGCGCCACGCACGCGCTAAATTCGCCTGCCACGAGGCGTCGCTTACCACAAGCTCTGTGCTGCCATCTGCGTATTCAATCTCAAGCCGGAAGATGAATCCCGGCTTGCCTATCGGCCATGTCCCCTCACCGAACCCGTAGAACAGAACCTGCGCACCAATGACATTTTCGCCTTTGGCCAGAGCGCCGGTCAAATCCACGGGGTCGGCCTCTGCAAAACGGGGGTCATAAGGGGCCGGGCCGAACTGAATCCGCCTGCCGTTAACGTAGAGGCAATAGCGGCTCTCAGCGCAAATCCAGCCGACGGCACGTTTCGGGTCTGAACGAAGATTCACCGCCTTGCGAAACAGGATGAAGGTGTTCGGCAGCGTCCTCTGCGACGGATACCACAGCCACTCTGCGGGAGCAAGATTCAACAGCTTCGGCCGGTAATCGAAGAAGGACTGTGTGTGACGCTTCCTGTCGCCCGCTTCAGCCGCTGCAATTGCGATACTCGAACCCGACAGCAAACACGCACTGCCGGCGCAGGCAGAATACCGAAGAAATTCACGACGGGTTACTTCCTGCACGCTACGTTTTGTATGTTTCATAGAAGGCATCTTATGTCTCCTTGCCTGGCGTTTCTGATAATCATTATACCGGCAGCAACACGGTTTTCCACCGAAACGACAAGGCATAATGTTACGTCAGCCCTGCAAAAACAGAAGACACCTGCAGGGTATTGGACGGCTGCGGGCGCAGGACAGGGAAAGGGGCATGAGCGACGAGTTAAGGCGGACATTTTGCGCAGGCGGCGCGGAAGAGCATAGTGCTCAAGTATCTGTCGCCGCGATCGGGGAGGATGGTAACAATTGTGCCGGACTTCATATCTTTGGCAATGCGGACTGCACCTGCGACGGCCGCGCCGCTGGAGATGCCTGCGAAGATACCCTCCTCGGCGGCGAGTCGGCGGGTCATTTCATAAGCGCCCCCATCTTCCATCGTGATTACGCCATCGAGTTTGGCCCTGTCATAGATTTTTGGCACGATCGACTCGGACATATTCTTGAGGCCCTGGATTGTGTGGTGGGGCGTCGGCTCGATACCGACGATCTTCACCTTCCTGATTTTCTCCCGCAGATAGCGTGATACGCCCATAAGCGTCCCCGTTGTTCCCATACCTGCGACAAAGACATCCATGTCGCCGTTTGTCTGTTTGAAAATCTCCGGGCCGGTCGTTTCGTAGTGCGCGAGGGGATTGTTAGGATTGGTAAACTGGTTGGGCATATAATATTTTTCGGGTTCTTTTTCGAGAATTGCGTGCGCCAGGCGAATGGCACCGTCGGTACCTTCGTTGGCGGGTGTCATAACAACTTCGGCGCCGAACGCCTCAAGGATGTGACGCCTCTCGCTGCTGACGCAGGCGGGCAGGGTGAGTTTGACTTTGTACCCTTTAGCTGCGCCAATCATTGCAAGGGCGATGCCGGTGTTGCCTGAGGTCGGTTCGAGGATAGTTTTACCTTTGGTAAGCTCGCCGGATTGTTCCGCCCTGGTTATCATATAGTAGGCGGGTCTGTCCTTGACGGAGCCGGCCGGGTTGTTGCCTTCGAGCTTAGCGAGGATTCGCACGGCGGGATTGGGAGTGAGCCGCTTCAATTCCACCAGCGGGGTGTTGCCAATAGTCAGGTATATACTCATTCAATCATCTCCATAAGAATAAGCGTAAGCAGGATAACAGGATATGATAGCAATAAGCAGGTTTAATGCAAAAAGTAAACGGGGTCGTTCCTCCTCCAGAGCGGCCCCGTAACTTATAGCTCAGACAGAACCGCTGGCGGCAAATCAGCCGACAGAACCGGTCCCGGTTCTATGCAAAATCGGGCGGATGCACCTCCTCCTTATCGGAAAGTTTTAGGACGCTCCGCCCAATATCTTCAATTGGCAAAGATGAAGACATCGAATAAGCAAAGGGTGTGCCATCTGGATAAAGCGAGCCGAGGGTTTATGTTCATCCGCAGTCAAAGCCGGTTTTTGGGGCAGTGACGGGCATTTCACGGTAGCACGGCCTCTGAGTGCCCGCTGACAGAATTTAGCAGCGTGCTGCTTTTTGTCAACACGGCCTTAAATTGGGCAAGTCACGCTTTTGCGTTAAGACCGATAAAATGTTAAGACGGGCAAAAGAAGGAGTCCTGTTCATTGAACGCAACACAACGCTGCAAAAAATCAACACTGTCAGACCTGCGTGAGCTTAGATATGGGCGTCCAACTCTGGGCTGCGGGGGTTGCTTTTTTTCCGGTCGGCAAGGTCGGCAGCTATCTGTTTCATTACCGGCTCGCCGAAATTGACTATCCCCGTGCGCAGGGCTTGTTACGCGGTTACAGTGCCCGGGCTGACCGCTTTACGTCTTTCTTCCAGGTCTGCCTTGACTTTTAGCATAGTTGATTCATCCAACTTATACAGGAAGGCAAGTATAATCAGGGCAGCTACGCCGATCGCCGCCGGGATTATGCTCATCATCGCTCTCAAACCATTCTGCACATTTATGTTCTGGGCCACATCGGGCACGTATCCGGTCAACGCAAGGATGACGCCTGCAATCATGGTCCCGATAGCCCATCCAAGCTTGTTGGACATTATGGAAGCGGAGAAGACAAGTCCCGTCGCCCTTCTGCCGGTTTTCCATTCGGAATAATCGGCCGTATCGGCATACATAATCCATAACAGCGCTGAAATCGGACCACCCGCCAGACAGTTGACGACCTGAATGACGAAAATCAGCGGAAGGTCGTGGGGCTTGCAGAAATAGAACGCCGATGTGCTGATTAACGACACGACGAAGAGAATAATGGCTGCCCTCTTTCTGCCCAGAAATCGCGCCAGGAATGGGACCATGGCGACCCCCACTAAAGAACAAAGCTGCCCCGTGGTGTTGAAGGCGGATGCAAGCACTTCCCAACCATATTTATGGGTTTTGCCGAAGAGAGAAACCTGCTGTTCTCCGATATAATATTTGAAATAATGGGCAGTCACGCTCAAACGGATGCATACAAACAGGATAAAAAGAATTGTGACTGCGAATAACAACATCCATGGCACATTCTTTGACAAGTCCTTAAAATCATTTTTTATGGACGTCTTTTCTTTAGCGATTGGCTGGATGCGTTCGTGTGTTGAAAGGAACGTTATCAGGAAGAAAACAACAGCCGCTGCGCCGAAGACGCCCAGCGTCATCTGCCATCCCTTTGCGGCACTGCCTTGTCCAAAATACTTCGCTAACGGCAGTGCCGTCGCAGAGACGATAATTCCGCCTGCATAAGCGCCTATAAATTTGGAAGTCGCCGCATCTGCTCTTTCGACGGGATCACCGCTGATGACCCCGAGCAAAGATGTGTAGGGAATGTTCACGGTTGAATACATGAACATGAAGAATGTAAAGGCGACATACGCGTAAACAAGTTTTCCGGTTTGTCCAAAATTCGGCACAGAAAATGCGAGAACCGCAGCGACCGCCAACGGAACAGCCCCCCATAATATGTAGGGCCTGAACTTGCCCCACCGGGTACTGGTCCGATCGGCCGTCACACCAATTCCTACATCAAATAATGCATCCAGAAACCTGGAGACAGCAATCATTGTTCCGGCGGCACCGGCTGCCAGGCCAAATACGTCCGTGTAAAAGAAAAGCAGATACAATGTGATGGTCTGCCAGAATAAACAGGATGCAAAATCACCGAAGCCATAGCCGACCTTTTCTCTGATAGATAATTTTTCTGTCAATTCAGCCATATAACCTCCCGTACACAGAACAGGTTTGAGGCGGTGTCGCCGAGGGCATAAGCGACTTTTTCTCCGACTGCGATTTTCCGCGTCTCGTAAGTCACAATCATCATCCTTAATAAAGGTCAAACGTCCTGCCTGTCGTGAAATGTTAATGCCGCAGAAGGATTTATGCAATGCTTTAACCATTGTTTTTTGGACGTTCCCCGGCCATCCCGTTACCGGGACGGGCATTTCTTGACAACCAGGCAAAATTCCGAGATACTTCGCATTATCGCTCCCCGCTCCGAGGCGGGGACAGTTATGGATTCTTCTGATGCTTGAGCAGGTAAGCAAAATCATAGTCAAGGTCTTCGGCTCGCGGAATGAACGATTAGTCAAGTCGTATATGGCTGTTGCGCTGAGGGCGGGGGGATTTGAAGAACAAGTCAAGCAGCTCAGCGACGAGGGGCTGAAGGCGAAGACGGCGGAGTTCAAAGCGGTGATTAAGGCGGGAACCGAGCCGGAGGAGATTCTGCCTGAGGCGTTTGCGGTTGTCAGGGAAGCGGCCAGGCGGCACGTCAATATGCGGCATTTCGATGTGCAGTTAGTCGGCGGGCACGTGCTCTACGAAGGCAAAATTGCAGAAATGGCGACCGGCGAAGGCAAGACGCTTGTGGCCACACTGGCGGCATATCTGGTCCATCTGACGGGCAGGCACGTTCATATTGTTACGGTCAATGATTATCTGGCGAAGCGCGACGCGGAGTGGATGGGGCCGATTTACGCTGCGCTGGGGCTGACGGTGGGCGCTATCCAGGCGGATATGGACACCGCCGGCGATGAGCGCAAGCAACAGTATGCCTCAGACATAACCTACGGCACAAACAACGAGTTCGGCTTTGACTACCTGCGGGACAATATGAAGGTGTCGATTGAGCATATGGTCCAGGGCGAGCTTGAGTACGGGATAATCGACGAGGTTGACTCGATTCTGATAGATGAGGCGAGGACGCCTTTGATTATATCGGGGCCTGCGTTCGACGACGTCAGCAGGTACAAAAAGGCCGACGAAGTTGCGCGCAAGGTGATGTCGCTGCAGGCCGGCTACGACAGGATAAAAAAACAGATTGACTCGGCTGAAAAAACGCTGGCAAATGCACGAGGCGAGCTGGCGGAGGCGAGGCGCGATAAAGATGAGGGTCGCGCGCAAAAAGCTCAAAAGGCAATCGACCAGCTTGATCGCGAGATTGAGCAGGGACAGGCGAAGCTGCCGACCGCCGTGCAGTATTATGAGGTCGAGTACGACCGCAAGGCGGTGCACCTGACACACGAGGGGATAACGGCGGCACAGGAGGCGGCGGGATTGGGGTCGTTCTTCACCGGTTCAAATATGGAATGGCCTCATTTGCTGGAGCAGTCGCTGCGGGGACACGTGGTCTATGAAAAAGAAAAGGACTACGTGGTGATGGACGGCAAGGTCGTGATTGTCGATGAGTTCACCGGCCGACTGATGCACGGCAGGCAATGGTCGGACGGACTCCACCAGGCGGTTGAGGCGAAAGAGAACGTACAGGTGAAGGAGGAGACGCAGACCTTAGCAACCATAACGCTGCAGAATTTCTTCAAGCTGTACGGGCAGATTGCCGGTATGACGGGGACGGCGGCGACGGAGGCAGAAGAGTTTCTGCGGATATACAAGCTTGAGGTGATTATCATCCCGTCGAACGTACTGTGCATAAGAGAGGACAGGGAGGACGTAATCTACAAGACGATGCGGGAGAAATTCGGCGCGATAGTCGAGGAGATAAACGAGATAAGCGAGGCGGGCAGGCCGCTGCTGGTGGGGACAGTCAGCGTTGAGAAGAACGAGATGCTGGCGGCGGCTTTGCAGCAGCGGTACGGCAAGGAATACGAGTTTGAAGTTCTCAATGCCAAGCAGCACGCCAGAGAGGCGACTATAGTTGCAAAGGCCGGGCAGCAGCATACAGACAGAACGGGCAAGGTACGCGGCAACATCACGATAGCGACGAATATGGCTGGCCGCGGCACGGATATAAAACTTGGCCCCGGAGTTGCGGAGATTGGCGGGCTGCACGTTTTGGGGACGGAGCGGCACGAGGCAAGGCGCATCGACAATCAGCTTCGAGGCCGGTGCGGCAGGCAGGGAGACGCAGGCTCGAGCCAGTTCTTCCTGTGCTTTGACGATGAGCTGATGCGGGTTTTTGCGCCGGAGTGGACGGTCAAGGCGCTGTCGTGGATTGGTTGGCAGGAAGGCGAGCCGATTTATCACGGCAGGATAAGCAAGGGCATCGCCAAGGCGCAGAAGAAGGTGGGGGAACGGAACTTTGAGATACGCAAGAACCTGCTCGAATATGATGAGGTGATGGAT
>CAYGVZ010000017.1:0-20208 GCA_964353475.1 uncultured Pirellulales bacterium
CTGGACGAATCATCAGCACGTGTTCAATGATTACGCAGTAACAGGCGAATACAGGATTGCTTCGCCCGGCTGGACAAAGATGAACGACGATATGTCGTTTGTGCTGCTGACGCACCCGGAGTATTGTTCGGCCTCGGCCGACTATAACTATGATTGCATCGTGGATTATGAGGACCTGAGTGTTTTCACTTATGACTGGCTGTGGAGCGGCCCGGCGGGAGGTTGTCGAAGCGGAGACCTGGATTGCGACGGTGACGTGGAGTTTATCGACCTGGTTTTTCTCGCGGAGCAGTGGTTGAGCGTGTCGCCTGACCAGACGGCTTGCCCCGATATTGATGGCGACGGGTATGGCCGGCCGGGCAGTCGCTGTTGTCCCCATTGCCAGCGCGATTGCGACGATGCAGACGCAAGCGTGCATCCCGGCGCGACAGAGATATGTAATAACGGCAAGGACGATGACTGCGACGGGTTTGCCGACTGCAACGATATCTATTGCGGGTGCACCGATGACGATGGAGATGGTTTCGGCGCAACAGCCACGCCGTGTTGTCCGTTCGCCGGCTTGGATTGCAACGATTCGGACCCGAACATAAACCCCGGCACGGCGGAGGTGTGTAACAACGGGCTGGACGATGACTGTGACGGCTTGACCGATTGCAACGACCCCGGCTGCGACGCTGATTTCGACAACGATGGCTACTGCGAGGTTCCTGGTCCTTGCTGCCAGTATGCTGAGGCGGACTGCAATGACCGCGACCCGGCGATACATCCGGGGGCCGCAGAGGTCTGTGACAACGGCAAGGATGACGATTGTGACGGCCTGATTGACTGCGCCGACGGCAATTGCTTCTGCGCAGACAACGACGGGGATGGGTATGGAAATCCTGCCGGGCCGTGTTGCCAGTACGCAGGCCTCGACTGTAATGATGCCGACCCCAACGTCCATCCCGGCGCAACGGAAATATGCACAAATGGAATTGATGATGACTGCGATGGTCAAGCTGACTGTGCGGACAGCGACTGCGCCTGTGCCGATTTGGACGGCGACGGCTACGGAGACCCACCGGGCCCGTGTTGTGCGTATCCGGAGGCGGACTGCAACGACAATGACCCGAATGTGAACCCCGGGCGCAGCGAAGTGTGCAACGACGGCAAGGACAACGACTGCGACGGATTCACTGATTGCGATGATTCGAATTGCGCGTGCATAGACGCGGACGGAGATGGATACGGGAATCCCGCCAACTCGTGTTGTCCTTATGCGGGTCTGGACTGCAACGACAACGACGCCAATGTCTTTCCTGGCGCGACAGAATTGTGCAAGAACGGGATTGACGATGACTGCGACGGATTAACTGACTGCGACGATGGTGATTGCACGGGGGACCCGAACTGTCCGACCTGGCCTGCGTGCTGGAGCTGTCCGACTCAATGTCACGGAGACGCCGATTGCGACGGATATGTAGGAACGAGTGACCTTTCGCTGCTCCAAGCAGCGTGGCTGAAGCAGTATCCGCAATTTGGCTACGACCCCTGCGCGGACTTCAACAGGGATGGACGCATAAACACATCTGATATGTCCATCCTGACTGCATATTTTGGAACGTCACCGCCTGCGGACTGCACGCCGGGAGGCACCTGGCCGCCATCACCTTGAGCATAGGACAAGCAGCGCGGCAGGTACTTCTGCGTCGAAAGCGCATTGATAGGAAGGATATGAAGGCCTTCGGCAAGCAGTGGCTCCAAGCCAGCCAATCTCGCTGCGCCCCAATCACTTTTCGCCGGCCGCCGGGTGTGCTTATTTGTGCTGCGCAAATTACTTCTGGTAATTCTCACTTTACCCCTTAAAATCGGTACATCCAAAACACATATTAAGGTGCGAAATATGAAAGCTGCGAATCTTTTCCTGACCGTCATACTTCCATTAACCACAGTCCCCGGCATTTTATGGGCGAGAGGGGAGGAGGCAATCGCGGTCTCGACTATTTTTACCGCCCGGAACGTCAGCCAGTCGCTGGCAGGCGATGAGGGCATCGAGCAGGCGATTGACCGGTGCAGGCAAACGGGCGTAAACAAGGTTTATATTGAGGCATATCGCGACGGGTACTGGGCGGAGAGAAAGACCATGGAGACAGCGCGCGACAGGTTCAGGCGGGCCGGGTTTGAGGTTTCCGGCTGTGTTACCACCACGCGAATCGGAAAGACCTCCACGGGAAAACCGTACATATCCTGTTACAGCGACCCGCAGACGCAGGAACTGGTTGCGAAGATTTTCGAATACGCCGCTTCGATGTTCGATGAGATTATGATTGATGATTTCTTCTACACCGACTGCGAATGCAACATGTGCGAAAGCGGGAAAGATTCGCCCCAATACAAGCGTTTTCACGCCGACTCAATCAGTTGGGCGGACTACCGGTGCGAACTGATGGTCGAGGTCAGCAAAGAGTACATCTTGAAACCCGCAAGGAAGGTCAATCCAAACGTCAAGGTCATCATAAAGTACCCGCAGTGGTATGACCGCTTTCAGAAGCGCGGTTATGAAGTAGTGCGAGAGAGCGCAATCTTTGACAGGATATGGGTCGGCACAGAGACGCGCGACCCGAACAGCGAGCGTTTCGGCAGGAAGAACCAGTATGAGGCGTACTACATAATGCGCTGGCTTGGCCAGATAGGGGGCGAGAAATGCGGCGGGGGATGGTTTGACTCAATCGACTGCTCGCCGACAACATACGTCGAGCAGGCCAGGCAGACAATCCTGGGCGGGGCAAAAGAAATGGTGCTGTTTGCCTACGGCTCGCTTCAGGGCGAGCAGAGGCGCGGCGGGGTGGAGGCGTTTCGGGCAGAATTGCCGGGACTGATGGCGCTTGCAAAATTAGTGAAGGATAGATCCATAAAAGGAATTGCCGCCCCAAAGCCGCCTAACAGTGAGCCATACGATGAACAGTACATATACGATTTTGTGGGGATGATGGGCCTGCCGCTTGTCCCGACCGCAAAGATTGACCCGGCTGCCAGTGCCGCTTTTCTGCCGGTTCATACCTTCAAGGACCCCGATATAAGGGAGAAAATTGCCGAGATGGCCAAGGCAGGCAGACCTGTGCTGATTACCGACGGACTGGCAAAGCGCCTTGAGGGGTTTGACCTGTCGAAGCCGAATGTTCACATCCTTGAAGTGAAGGGCGACCCGTACAATCTGCTTGGGGTTTCCCGCGAGCAGTTGAAGCCGATAAGGGACAAGATGCTTGCACCGTTTGGTATTGAGTTTGACGCTCCAAATAAGACGGCGTTATATCTTTTCGCAGACGACCTTGTGGTAATCGAGAATTTCAACGATGAACCGATAACGGCGTCGCTCAAAATCGCGGGTTTGAAGAAGGCCGAAAAGGTGCTGGTGCTGCCGGCTGACGCGAAGGTCGAATTTTCGCAAAATGGCGAGCGCCTTGATTTTGGAAAAATCGGCCCCCGGGCGCTGGCAGCGGTCAGGTATCAGTAGGCGTTACAGCGGGAGTGTGCGGGCTTGGAAGATGCAGCCAGAACGCGTTTGGTCATAACCGTTTATAGTGCAATCATTTTGTCGGCTTTGTTTTTGCTGTTTTACAATCTCGACGACCGTCTGCTCTGGGCCGATGAGGCAGAGACGGCAATCCTTGCCGAGAACATAATCAAATTCGGCGTCCCCAGGGTCAAAGACGGCAAGAACTACATAAGAATCGTCAGCGGAAAACACGAGCACAACAAGGATTACATCTGGACCTGGTCGCCGTGGCTCGATGAGTACATAGCAGCCGGCTCGTTTCTGCTCCTGGGCAAAAGCACCTATGCGGCGCGGCTGCCGTTTGCGGTTGTCGGTTTTTTGTCCGTGCCGTTTTTAATTTACGTGTCGTATCGCATTTTTCGCAGGCACGAGCCGACCATAATAGCCGTGCTGCTGTACCTGACAACCGCAGCGTTTCTTCTGCACGCCCGGCAATGCCGGTACTATTCGCTGATTATATTTGCGCAAATCGGGCTTATTTACGGGTACAAACTGCTGGTCGGTGAAAGCCCGTGGCGGGGATGTGTTTATATTGTCCTGGCTTTGACGGTGCAGTTCTACTGCAACTATATTCTCGCGGCGGGCAACATCCTGGCCCTGTGCATCGCCGCTATCCTTATGCGCCGCAGGTATCCCCCGCTTGTCGTTGCGGTGATTATATGCCTGGCTGCCTTTTCAGCGATTGCAGCGCCGTGGCTGCTGTATGCCCAGCCCTGGCACCAGGCGCACCGTACCGGTTTTCGCAATTTTACCGCCTACGTGGGATATTACGCTTCAATCATCCATTTATATCTGATGCCGATACCTGTTTTGCTGCTGGCTGTGGTAATGCGCCTGTTGAGAAGGGACAAAGGGATAGGCCAAACAGCTTCGCCGGGGATGAGCGATGTTGGGCTGTTCCTGTGGGTATTGATGCCGAGTCACTTGTTCATTTTGGGTATGGCGCCGGAGTCCTTTTTCAGATACGTCCTTGTGCTGATTCCGGCGGTTACATTATTGGCGTCGCATATCCTGACCGTCGTAGTCCATCCAGTGCATCTGCGTTATCTGCTGGTCGGCGTCCTGGGCCTGTCGAATATCATAAGCGAGCTGACCGCAGCGCCGTTTAAAGGTACGCTGGACATCCAAATGCCGATTGTGCAGTTTGTTCGAGAGATTACCTCCCACTATGAGGACCGGCTGTCGGCTGTGGCTCATTACCTGCAACAGAACGGCCGCCCAGGTCAATCTTTATGCGTCCGTTCGCCTGAATTTCCCCTTATTTTTTATACCGGGATGTGTATCATCGACGCGAGGTTCGACAGAACCATCGATGCCCAGAACCCGCCGGACTGGATTCTCCGCGAGAGCGCATCGGGGATATTTGACACGGCCCCCATCGTACTGCCCGAGGCCCTGGCAAGTCACTACGAGCGTATCGTCCTTACTGTCCCTGATACGCCAAGACATGCCTGTCGGCCTTCGCCGGAGGTGCACGGCTACTTTACAGCGGACAAACAGGCAGAATTCGTGCTCTACAGAAAAATCCGCTGACCTCAAGGGTGTCCAATTCGGCTTTGGCGGACCTACTGCCTGGACGAACCAGACGGCGGTTCTGCGAACGTCTCGAATTTGCCGAAAATCATCTTGCCTGCTGATGTTTGCAGGGAGCTGGTGACAGTAAGTATTATTTCACGGCCTATTTTGTTGCGGGCCTCTTCGATGACCACCATCGTGCCGTCGTCGAGATACCCCACGCCCTGCTGGGGTTCTTCGCCGGGCTTAATGACGCGGACCTTCATATTCTCCCCCGGCAGAGCGATCGCCTTGAGTGAGTTGGCAAGGTCGTTGATATTGAGGACATCGACCTCGCGGACGGCGGCGACTTTGCTGAGGTTGTAGTCGGTTGTCGCCAGGCGTCCGCCGCAGTTCTTGGTGAATACTATCAGCTTCTGGTCAACGCCCTTGATTTCCTCAATCTCAGGCACCCGGCTGTCATCTATGGTTATGTCAATCCCCTGGTTGGACTGCATTTCTTTGAGTATGTCGAGGCCTCGCCTGCCGCGATTGCGTTTTAGCTTGTCCGCCGAGTCGGCTATGAGCTGAATCTCAGCCAGCACAAAACGCGGGACAATCAGCGGGGCGTCGAACAACTTGCTCTTGTAAAGGTCGGCGATGCGGCCGTCGATAATCGCAGAGGTGTCGAGGATAAGGGGTCTAGCGCCCTTGGTCTGCTTGGAAAACTCCACATAAGGAACCACAAACCGGACGTCATCCTTGGTGCGTATGACGATGTTTATGATGAGAAAGCAGACGCACACCCCAAGCATCCACTTTATCGCCTCGATTGCGGTCGGGCTCAGGTCTATGCGATAGATATCGATTATCATTTCCACGACCTTGGCCAGTCCCCAGCTTATGACGATGCCGACAAGCAGTCCAAAGAACACACCCGCCAGGGCGGCGAGCGACTTTCTTGGGGCCAGAAAATCCACAATCACCGTCAGCACCGTCAGCCCCAGGGCCGCCCACAGAATCATATAGAAGTTTCCCCTTCCTGCCTCGCCCGATATCTCGGGCAGAGTCAGATTGACCAGCAGAACCGCCATGATGATTACAACAAATATGAACCGTAAGACCCAGAGAAACATAATTATGCACCTCCAAAAATATAATAATTAACCTGCTTATGGACGATGACCACACTGTGGGTGATTATACACCGTCCGACCGGGGCAATCAACAGCATTGTGCTGATGACCAGTGATGACAAGGCGGCGCTCCCTTCGTTGGCTGCTGACGGTTGCGTTTGCGGTCGGCTGCGGCTGCTTACGCTCCGAGGACTTCGGCTGCGCGGTCGGCGTCCGAGGCGCTGACTATTATGAGCATCTGGTATTGGCCGTCGTGTGCAATCGCCGAACCGGCGATTCCGCTTATGTCGTTCTCGGCAAGGGCTTCAAGTGCCCCGGCGGCGGCGCCGACCCTGTCTTCGCCGGTGAATATGAAGCCCGCGGCGGTATTGGAGCACAACTCCGCCTCGCTTGCGAAGGCCTCGAAGGCCTCGGGCTGCTTGGCGGTGAGATACACTCGGCCTCGGCTGCGGCCGTATGAGAACGCCACAAAGCACTCGAGGTCCACACCCGATAAGCTGCTTTGGGCCAGGAATTTCTGTAAGCTCCCCGGTTTGTCTTCGATTTCAACGCAATGCACGTTGACTCGCCTGACGCTCATATTCTCGCCCTTTCAGTTCGACAGGTACTATCTTGAAACATTCAATCTACCCGGCATTTGGCCGTTGTCAATATGAAAGTTTGGTAAGTTTATCGTCTTTTTCTGCTTTTGCGGCTGCGGTCTGCACGTGTCCTGTACAAAACCGTAAACCAATCATAAAATGCGGAGGATGGAGCATTTGGGGACAGTACTGTTGCTGCTGGTGAATATGGTTTGGCTGATTCTGGTGCCGTTCGGCCTTCCCGGCAACTGGTTGATGGTGATAACCACGGCACTGTTCGCCTGGTGGCAGCGAGCGAATAATGTTTTTTCGCCGTGGACTTTGGCGGCGATGGGCCTGCTGGCGGTTACGGGCGAAGTAGTTGAGTTTCTGGCCGCCGCCGGCGGTGCGAAAAAAGCCGGTGCGGGGACATCTGCCTCGGCGGCAGCCATTTTGGGCGCTATCGTGGGGGCGGTTTTCGGCACTTTTTTCATTCCTGTCCCTGTGGTCGGGACAATCCTTGGCGGCGGCATTGGGGCAGGTCTGGCTGCTTGGGCAGTCGAGATTGCTCGCGGCAGGAAAGCCGAACAGGCGGCTCAGGCAGGGGTCGGCGCGGGCCTTGGGCGTCTGGCTGGCTCAGCGGCCAAAGTGGCGATTGGCGTCGCAATCTGGGCAACTGCGGCGGTTGCCGCATTCTGGCCTTAGCGGCGCTTACCAGGTTGGCGGGCTGCAATAACCAAAAAGTCCCGCCTGCGATGGGCTGAGCTTTGGACTTCGCCGGGTGCCGTGGCGATTGCCTCTGCGGTCACAGGTGCTTTTTTATTTGGTCGTAGATTCTGTGGCTCTTGGTTTCGCTGCCGAACCAGCCGACCCTGATGGTCATCTTCGTTGCGCCCTCGGCCGTGGCGGCAAGCGCAATCGTAATCTTCTTGTCCTGTGCGTCCCGCGCAATGACCTTGGCGCTCATCGCGTCCTTGCCCTTCTGGATTACCGAAAGCTGCAGTTCACCTGTCGCCTTGAGCACCGCGTCATAGACCTTGTCGATTTTCGCCGATTCGACCGATTCCAAATCGCCCTTGATGTACGCCACTGTCCCTGCGGCCCCTGCCCCAACGGCGACAACCACGCAGCCCTGCGCCGCCATAGTCGCCGCGATGAGCAGAACAGCCAGAACCACATTCGCGCCTCGCATCTTCGCTTCCTTTCATATACACAACTGCGCCACAAGAAGTGGCTTATACCCTCGGATAGCCAGCCAAGTATTCGGTTTTGGGCAGTTTCCCCGCTAATGGTAGCGCGTACCTGAAGAATGCCTCGGTAACGTTGTTGCCCTCGGCGTTGAGAAACTCCGCAGGCATCGACTTGGTTTTTTCCGCCACGTTTGCCAGCTCCGTGCGGAAGAGTTCCGCCTTGTACGTCTTGCCCGGCAGACGCTTGATGGCTACCGAGCCGCTCTGTTCTTTCATTGCGTACTTGACCGCCTGGCGACCGCACAGCCGCGCTTCTTTGACATCGACTTCGGATTGCAAACCCGGGAAACTCCTTTGCAGATACCCGAAGGTGTCTGCGCGGACTCGCTTGATTTTCAGTTGCCCCTTGACCTGGGCGGCTAAAAAGTCGGCTAATGCGCCGGTGCCCGATAGTTGTATATTGCCGTGGGCGTCTTTTTCGCCGCTATTGAGAATTTTCTTTGTCCAGACGACGCCATCAACATCGCTCATACCTTCGCTGACTGCGATGACGCAGCGGTTGTACTTTTTATAGACGCCGTCAACGTCTGCCAGGAATTTCTCCATCGAGACGCCTCGCTCCGGTACATAAATCAGATGCGGGCCATCGTCTTCGCGGATGCGCCCAAGCGCCGAAGCGGCCGTGAGGAAGCCGGCGTGCCTGCCCATAATGCAGTCGATTTTGACGCCCGGCAGCGCCCGGTTATCAAGGTCATCGCCCATAAGGGCCATCGCCACGAACTTGGCCGCGCTGCCGAAACCGGGGCAGTGGTCGGTGACAAGCAGGTCGTTGTCGATTGTCTTGGGGACGTGGAATGCGCGGAGGTCGTAGCCAATACTCTGCGCCATATTGTTGATGATGAAGCAGGTGTTGGCAGAGTCGTTGCCGCCGATATAGAAGAAGTAGCGGACATCGCGCTTCTTGAATACCTCGAGGATATTGGCGCAGTATTGTTCATCGGGTTTGTCCCTGCTGGTGCCCAGCGCCGATGATGGCGACGCGGCCACCATATCGAGCGTTTTGGCAGAGAGTTTTTTCAGGTTGATGAACTGGTCCTTGACGACGCCTGCGACCGCGTGGATTGCGCCGTAGAGGTTTGCGATTTCGGGATGTTTCTTTGCCTCCTCGATGACGCCGACAAGCGAGGCGTTGATGACCGCCGTCGGCCCGCCCGACTGTGCAACTACTGCATTTGCCTTTGCGACTTTTGCCATTTTATATATTCTCCACAAACACGATTCAGCACCTGGAATTACGAGGTGCTATTATATGAAGGGCAGGCCGGCAGGCAAGAGGGCACAAGTCACAATTCCACAATGCAGGGCGGCACAAGAAAATACAGGTATTTTCGCAACAGGGGCGATTTCAGAATCGCTGATGCGGCGCGGGCGTAGAGGTCGAGCTGCGTGCGGTATAGTTCGGCGCGGCGCTGCGCCTCGTCAGCCGTTATATGGTCGGTCTTGAAATCGACCAGCAGCAACCCCTGGGGGGTCTGGATGAGCATATCAATAATGCCCTGGACGATGATGAATTCGTCTCCCTGCTTCGCCCCCGCGTCCCCTGGGGACAGTCGCGGGGGCAAGCTCGCCCGGGGAAATTCAGACGCGGGGACGGCAAATGTGAACGGCCATTCACGATAGAGCGTGTTGTGTTTATCCAAAGCGGCGAGGCCGGGCCCGGTTTCAAAAAAGGCGACAATTGCCTTTGCGTCAATCTTGTCGCAGACGGATTCAGGTATGCAGCCATCAGCAGCGAGTTTGTCCCTGAGCCGCTCAACCGCATTCTGCGTGACGGCTTTGGCGAGGTCAAGCTGCGAAATGACTAAGTGCATCGCGGCGCCGACTGTTCGACTGTCAGGCCGGCCCGGTTCAACGGCCTTCGGCATACGCTGCAGAGCCCGCGAATAGTCGTACTGCCGGAATTCATCGCTTTGATGCGTCCACTGTGTAACGGAGCGTTTGGCGGGAAGGTTCGGCGCTTCGCCAAAAGGATATTGCCAGGCAAGGGACTGTTTGAGCCCCGTGAGATGCCCTGCGACTGTTTCGTCGCAAGTCCGCGGATTCGTTATCTCACGGGGCGGCTTTTCAAGTCCCCTTGTTATGTTTGCACGCAGGTCATCCACGTATTGCGACAACCCGTTAATTGCCTCCTGCTCATAAGCCCTGACGTCAAGAGGCAATGCCTGCGCTGCTTTTGGTTCAAGGCCGGTCTGAAAGGTTTCATGCAATTGCCCGCAGTGCGAAAGGCCTGAAAGAATCCAGTCGAGGTGGCTGCTGCATCGGCGCAACTGCCAGTCGGGCAGGGCGCCCTCGCCGAAGAGGCAGTTGGCGGCGACCTTGTCCCGGCAGGTCTTTTGTTTTTCGCAGCCCACAAGGATAAGGCGATGCCTTGCCCTGGTAAGGGCGACGTAGAGTATCCGCATCTCTTCAGCAAGCTTCTCCCGCATCTTTCGTTCTTTGATGACCTGATGAGCGAGCGAGTCGAGTTTGGAATTTGTGTCGCGGTCGATGATGCGCAGGCCCAGGCCGAGATTCTCATCGACAAGACAGTCGTCCTGCTGGTCTTTCCTGTTGAAGGCGGTGTTCAGGTCGGCGATGAAAACAACGGGGAACTCCAGCCCCTTGCTTTTGTGGACGCTCAACACTCGCACGGCGTTGCCCGCCTCGGCGCCCGGCTCAGCAGGCGACCATTCCTCACCTGCCTGCCGCAGTTTCTCCACAAATTCAATAAACCGCGTAAGCGATGGCACGGGCCTGCTGCTTACAAAGCCCTCGAACTGAATCGCCCGCTCGTGCAGTTTGAGCAGGTTCCCCTTTCGGGTCTGGCCGTTGGGCAGGGCGGTTACGAAAGATAAATACCCGGTCTGCCGATACACACGCCAAATCAGGTCGGCCAGTTTCCCCCTGCGGGCGTCCCTCCGCCAGCGGTCAATCTGCCCCATTGCGTCAGCGAGCTTGCGGGCGAGCTGCTTATCCGGCCCCGATTGCGAATAAGACAGCACACGGTCAAAGAATCCCGGCAAACCCTCTGCGCCGAAGAGTTTTACCTCTGCAAGCTCAGTGTCGCTAACGCTGAACAGCGGGCTTCGCAGGACTGCTGCAAGCTCGATATCGCGCCGCGGGTTGTCTAAAATTCTAAGCAGACAAATTATATCGGTTATTTCGGTGGTCTCAAAGTAGCCGGCGGCCGTCTGGCTGCTGACGGGAATTTGAGCTAACTGGAGGACCTCAACGAAATCGGCCTTGCCGCCGACCGCCCGCATAAGTATAACGATGTCCCCATAGCGAACGTCTCTGAAGGTCTGCAACTGTTTGTCATATATCTGGAACTCGGCCTTGCCGGTATCGGTGCCGACCATTTGTCTTATGCGCCGCGCAATAAGCGCCGCCTGAAGCTGCCTGCCGTTATACCGCCCCTCAGCCGGCTGCGGCGATTCATCGGGTTCTCCATCCGCGGCATCTTCGTCCTGCTGCTGTTTATCAAGAATATGCAGCTCGACAGGCGCGCCGATGGCGCCGGGTTTAACGTTGTCGGCGGGCGGCGACAGCCGGGCCGATTCGTCATAATCAAGCCGGGCAAACGGGGCCGTCATTATCCGCCCGAACAGGGAATTGACAAAATCAAGGATTGTTCTGTCACTGCGGAAATTGACGTTCAAATCCACGCGAAGGCCGAGCGCCTCACGCGGCCTGTCTGATGTCCGCTGCAGTGCCTCAAGGAAAATCCCGGGATTTGCTCCACGCCACTGGTAAATGCTCTGTTTGACGTCACCCACCGCAAAGACATTGCCGCCTCCGCTGAGCACATCCAGGATTGTTTTCTGGACCGAGTTAATATCCTGATACTCATCCACAAAGATGTATTTGTACCGGTTTCGCAGCCCAAGCGCAACATCGGATGGTTTGTTTTCAACCGCCAGCAGCTTAATCGCATAGTGTTCGAGGTCGGCAAAATCGAGGCAGTTGAGCCGGCGTTTTGCCTCGGTGTAAAAACAGTCAAATTGTCTGACAAGCTCGATAACGATTCGCGTTTGTCCGGCCACAACCCCGCCAAGCCGTTCGAGATATTCGGGATTCAAAGCAACCAGCGTTCTCAGACCCTTGACTGAATCCATCGCCTTGCTGACCGTACCTTGAATCAGTTCGGCGGTTGGTTTGCTGATGGTCTTATCCGGCGGCCTCCTGACAGTTGGTCGCTCGAAATTGCGGACTGCGCCGACAAAGTCGTCCCAGTTGCCTTTCTCAAACAATCTAATGAGTTCAAGGATGGGTCTGAGGTATTCCCTGTCGCACTTGCCTGCCCAGTCGCCGCCGGGGCAATACGTATGATACAGCGCCTGCGCGTGGCGGATTCGAGCGCAAATCTCATCGAGATGGCCGGCGATGATTTTCGTCTGCTCTTCACCGAGGTCGGTTGCAAACGGGTCTGCCTGGGCAATTTTCGCCGCCCTGTCATACCAGTCGCGCCGCGAGGCGACCGAGTCGAGATAATCGCTTATCTGAACGATAGTCGATAAGAAACCGGCGCTGTCGCGTACGTTCCTGTGCGCAAAAAGCTGCTGCAGTCCCGCCGCGAGGTCAGGCCGTTCCCAAGCCCAGTCGATTGTCTTTTCGAGCGTCTCGGCTTTAAGCAGCGTCGCCTCATCGGCCTCGATTATCGAGAAGGTCGGGTCGAGGTCGATTTTATGATGGAACTCTGTTATCAGGCGTTTGCAAAATGAATGTATCGTGCCGATTTCAGCGCCATCGACCAGGACGACTTGATGACGAAGGTGCCGCCGAAGCGCCGGCTCGGCGGTTCGCTCGGCGGCGTCGCGGAGAAGCTGGCTGATGCGACTTCGCATCTCCTCAGCCGCCATATTGGTAAAGGTCAGCACGAGGATATTCCAGATGTCGGGGCAGCGACGGCTGTCCGATACAAGATTGACGCAACTGCCCGATAGCACCGCGGTCTTGCCGGTACCCGCTGAGGCGGTTACGACCACGTCTCTCGCGTGCTCTGTAATGGCCCGCTTCTGCTGCCCCGTCCAGTTAATCCCTCTTTCCGGCATTACCTGCTCCAATGACGCCAAGTGCATCCTGCTTATCTAACTGCTCTAATCGCCTGTAAGCGTTTATCTGCCAGTCGAATCGGCAAAGCGCCTTGTAATCGCAGCGGCCGCACGGCGACTTATTCCCCATACGATAAGGCCTTGCTTCAATCAGCCCCGAAGAAATCTGCGCAGCTAACTCGACTATTTTTCTCCCGACATACGCCAGCGCCGCTTCAAAATCAGCCGGCTTTAGCACGCCGCTTGTGCCGAAGTATCCGTATTGCTGGTCTTTGGCCGTAACGGCAAAGTTGTAGAATTTGCTGCGTCCGGCCTCGATTGTGGAGTCGAGGTCTCGGAAAAATGAACCATCAAAAATTCCTCTTGCCTTGTGGGTGAATTTTGCCTGTTCCGGCGGGTACTTGTCGAGCGACACTTGTTCCGCGCCAACCTCGATGGGTATGTAAAATGCGCCAGCCGTCTCATCTGCGATTGTTCCGACGCTTCTGACAGCCAGCATATAAACAGGCAGTTGGATTTCCAGGCCGTGAACAAAATCAGACCACGGGAAGGAAGCAGTGTATGTACTCTTCTTGTAATCGAAAACTATGGCGACTTTCCGACCGTCGATTTGTGCGATGTCGATACGGTCGATTTTGCCGTTCAGGAGCAGTTTACGACCTTGCGGCAGGTCAATGACAAAATCGCCTATGGTCTCCGTAGCGTTTCTGGCCCGGCCGAAAGACGCCTCTGACAGCATCGGCCTGAATCGCCCTGCGCGAACCATTTGCGCGACCGCAAGCACGCAGTCCGCAATCGCCTCGCCTGCCGAAACAATTATGAAACTGTTGTGCCGGCTGTGCCGCGCAAAACTCGATATAAAACTGTCTTCAGCAGTGATTTTCTCAACCTGCTCATCAAGAATTTGAAGCAGGTCCTCATCGGCAATTGCTCCAAAGTCAAGTTTGCGCTTGTTTATCGTTTTTGTGACCGCATCGAGGACGCAGTGGTAAAAAATACCGAGGTCAATTGGCTCGAGTTTGAATTCTTCGCGTTTTTCAAGGCTGAGGACGTAATGGGCAAAGTGCTGATATGGACAGGCGGCAAAGGTAGTCAAACGGGAAACAGAGGTGCGCAAATCACCGGCAAAAAGCTGCTGTACCGCCTTCTTCTCAAGCCGTGCATCGTTGTCATAATTGACCGCCCGCACGACTCGCTCGCCCAGTTCCGCCAGTTCGGAGTCGAGACGTACTTCATCAAGCAAACCGGCGAAGTCGGCATTCTGGACGGTCTGACGCGGTCGACTGTCCCTGCCTAGCTGGGCGCACAGCAGGTCTTCAAGCTCGTACTCGTTAAGGATACGTTCAATGGATTGCCCGGCGACAACCGGCTCTTCAGACAAATCCTCGAAGACCTCTCGGAGGTTATCGACAAACTGCGAGCACGCAACAGGAGTCCCCTTGTCGTCAACAGCAGACCAGGTTACATACAGGAGCTGTGATGGGCGGGTAAAAGCAATGTAGGCGAGATACTGCCTCGCGGCCAACTGGTCACGGCTCTGCGGCGCCAAAATAAGGCCGCTTGACTCGGCTGCAGCGCGGTCGTCATCGGTCAAAACGCCTGCTGCAGAGACGGGCGCCGGGAACTGCTTTTGCGTAACGCCCACCAGGAAAACGACTTTCAGGTCGGGATGTCGGCTGCGCTCGATTGAGCCGACAAGAACCTGGTCGAGGTTGGGTGGAATGAAAGCCAGCGCAATGCTGGAGAAGGCCGAGTTTATAATGGCGAGAAAATCGTCGCATTTCATCGCTCGGCCAGCGAATACCTCGACAAGCTCATCGAAGACATCGACTAAGCGCTCATAAAGCTGGCGATTCTCATCGGCCGCCGCAAAATCGCCCTGCGAGACGGCCAAATCGGACCACTCGGCCAGTTGCTCCCTGACCTTTAACCCGTCAAGCAGGCCGAATATCGCTTTTGTGAATTGACCGGCGGTTATAAGGCCGGCGGCATCCTGCGACTGGAGATTATGCTGCAATTCCAGCAGCGGCTCGATGACCCGCCGGCGAATCACATTAACTCGTCCTTCACCAAACTGCTCGGCCCGGTCGCCTGCATAAGTCCATTTCCCCTTGCTCGTCCAGTCGGATGCGGTTATTCCGAATGCGATGCAGTAATTTTCGAGCAGGTCGGCGTCTGAACGCTCGACAGGGACAAGGTCGCTCTTGAGATACGCGAAGACGTCGCTGCTCGCAAAGCCATCTGCTATTGTCTGAATCGCCGAGCAAACCAGTTCGACTAAGGGATGCTGATTCAGCCGTTTTCGCCTGTCTATGAAAACAGGGATATGGTAATCCTCGAAATACGCGCGTATGTAGTGCTCATACAGGTCGATGTCGGATGCGACAACGGCAATATCCCTGTAGCGAAGGGCCCGCTCACGCACCAGCCGGACAATTTCCTTTGCCGCAAACGCCGCTTCGGCCCGCGGGTTGGCGGCGCAAATTACCCGTACGCTCCCCCCGGCCGGCATTCTGGATGGGCGATTCACAAATATCTTTTGCTCAATATGCGCCAGCGCCTTCGATGCAGCAAACCGCACCGGCTTATCCAGAACAATCGGCTCAGCGAAAGGAATTTTGCATTTCCTTATGCGTTCAACAAGCTCGGCGTAAGTACGCTCGGTGGGATAAAACAGGCCCGCCGGGTCGATGTTCTGCGCATCCGGCCTTTTCAAGTCGAGCGTTGCGGGGTCGAGACAAAGTGCGATTTGTGTCCGGGCGGCTGTCCTGAGAAGTTCCGTGAGCATCGCCAGCTCTCCGCCGGTAAAGCCCGCGAAGCCATCCACCCACAGTTTCGCCCCCCTGAGCAAATCCGACTCTGCGACCTGCTTACAGGCAGCCGCTAATTGCATATCCGGGTCGGTACGGGTGTCCTTTATTGACCGCTGATACTGGTCATAGACAAGGGCGATGTCCTCGAATTTCTGCGCCGCAAGATTGAACTCGCCTGATTTACGCAGTTGCTCAAGCGTCTGTTCGAGGTCTTCGGGAATCCTGCCGTATTGCTGCATCTCGACGATTGTCTCGGCCATCTGGCGTGCAAGGCCCGGCCCCGCCGGCGACTTGAACACCTTGAGCTTCTCATTACTATCCAGAAGGATTCGCTGGATAATCATAGCTCGGCCGATTCGGCTGACGGCGGGCCTCGCGCTGCGCTTGCCGCCGAGAAGATATTGCAGCCGGTCGAATGAAACAACGTGCAGACGATTGTAGCCGGCAACCCGGGAATCGGAGAGTATCGCCCGCTCCGCCTGGTAAGTCGCCTGCTCGGGGACAAGAAAAATCAGCGCGCTTATATCCGAGCAGTCAAGCAGCGCGCTGACTATCGCGTTTATGCAATAGCGCGTCTTGCCCGTCCCGCTTCTGCCTAATATAAACTGTATCGCCCCGGCTACGCGGGGCTTCGCCGTGGCAGGCATACCATATACCTCGAAAAGTCAGACATATCACACGTGCGGCATTTTCCCACAAGCGGAGCGTATTTTCAAACCATACTGCATATTGGTTTGTCGCCTTCTTAATTGTATAATACCGGTGCGAGCGCTTATACCGGGCTGTATGCAGGAGTCGAAAAGGAGCTGGACTATGACTAATGAAACTGCCGTGCCGAGAACGCGACGGCTCAAGATTGCGGGAACCTCACAAATACTTGCTTGTCTTGCAGTTATGCACCTGTTTGTATTTGCCGCCCTTTGTCCCGCTGATACATTTACCAATCGACAGACCGGCGATAAATTACACGGGTACGTTACAGGGAAAGCCAAAACAGGGCAGACCCTGGTTCAAACGAAAGAAGCCAACCAGGTTGAGCTGGACCTCGGAGAGTGGAATGTTACGCCGGACCGCCTCGGCAGGAACAACAAAGTCATAATCATCCCTGTTGATGAAGACATAATGACCGAGATTGAAACAGTGGCATACGAGAAGGCGATACCAGCCGTGTCAGCGCAGGGGCCTTTGTTTATCCTGCTTGAAATCGACACCCCCGGCGGACGCATCGACCTCGCCCAGCGCATCTGCGCGGTGATTACGCAAAAGACGGATTGCGAAACTATCGCCTACATAAAAGGCGGCCAGTACGGAGGCGCAATCTCAGCAGGCGCGGCAGTCGCACTTGCCTGCGACAAAATCTATATGGCCGACAACACAACCATTGGCGGCGCCACGCTTGTTGCCGCCTCCAAAGCCAAAGAAGATAACAAAGAGGTAATTTACGTCGGCTCGGCAGGCGAAAAACACATGTCTATCTGGCGGGCGTATCTTGCCTCGTTAGCTGAGCAGAACAAGCGGCCGGGACTGCTCGCAAGAGCTATGGTTGACAATAAAATCGGGGTTATTGAGGTGAACGAACTGGGCAGACGATCGTTTATTGAGCCGGTTAACAAAAAGACCAGCCAGCAGGTCGTTCGTACCTGGAACAAAACCGGCTCACTGCTGACCCTGACCGCGGGCGAGGCCGTACAGTGCACAATCGCAGATGAAGTCATAACCTCGCGCGAGCAGCTTCTGCAAAAACTGGATGCGGGCAGTGCGGATGTTGTGGTTGACAAGTCAATTCAGAACGCCAGGAAAGAATTGAAGCGCGTAGTCGAGCAGGTCCTCCAGATAAGAAAATCGCTGGACTTAAAAGTCAAGCAGGCCAAGGACCCGCAGCCCGCCCCCAAGGTGCTTGCGATTCTTCGCGGCGCAAAGAGCGATTTTGAGAATCTGTTGCGATTTGCAAAGGAGTATCCCGACCTGGACCTCGATGTTATTGCAATTGAAAACGAGCTTAACTCGGTTACCGCCGACTATGAGCAAATACTGCGGGAAAGCAGGACGCGAAGGTAATGAAAGTGCTCGGCATCTCGACAAGTCCGCGAGCAAGAAGCAACAGCGATATACTGCTGCGAAAGGCGATTGAAGGCGCGCAGTCGGCGGGGGCAAAAACAGAGTACGTCCGCCTCGCAGACCTGAACCTGTCGCCTTGCACGGAGTGCAATGAGTGCTACCAGATGGGCGTTTGCCCCATTGAGGACGACTACCCGCTTATCAGGGCCAGGATGCTTGAGGCCGACCGGCTTATCTTTGCAACGCCGGTGTTCTTTATGACCGTCTGTGCGCAGGCAAAAACTTTAATCGACCGCTGCCAGGACCTGTGGTCGCAAAAATATGTCCTGAAAAAGCCGCTTGCCCGGACGGCGGGGCGCGACCGCCGCGCTATGGTTATCGCCGTCGGCGGCACGAAAGGCAAAAAGATGTTTGACTGTGTTCGGCAAACGATCAAATACTTTCTCGATGCGATTGATATGCGATATGCCGCGAATCTCTTTGTCAATAACATTGATGCAGCGGGGGCAATCGAGAAACACGATGAGGCGATTGCCGAGGCGTATCGGCTGGGCGCGAAACTGGCCAAGCCGGGCACAAAGCCGCCTGAAACAAGGGTCGAAGTTGAACTATTCACCTAATCTTTCACTGGAGGTCGAAAATGACAAGGACAAATCTCAGCAGGATTTCGGCATTCGCAGTTTTGCTCATAATGTCTTTTCAGGGACGGGCATATTGCGAGCCGAACGACAGTAATGACAGAGCAATGGAAGAGCTCAGGGCGGGCAAGGGTTTCATAACCACGAAGGTCTATAGCGAAAAAGAGGATGAGGAGACGCTGAAATTGTTTGCGCAACTGCGCGTCTCTGATGTTACTGACGGAATGGACAAGGTGGGCCTGAAGAATATCGGGCTGATGTCGCCGGAGATTCATCCGTTGTGGAAGGATACCGAGCATTTTACCCATCGGGTTATCGGGGTAGCAGTTACCGCGCGGTATGTCCCCACAAACAAAGCGCCCGCGCCCCAGATGGACACGAAACCCTTTGATGAGTGGGTGAGCAAATGGTACAACACGCTGTCGCCTGAGCCGTTTGTACCGCTGATACGCAAGGGGACGGTCCTGGTTATTGATGATGCGCCTGATTCAGACGTGGGCACCATCGGCTCGAATAACATAATGGGATGGAAGGCCAAAGGTTGCCTCGGCGTTGTTACCAATAACACCGCACGCGATACCGATGAGATTATCACTGAAAAGATGCCGCTTTATTTCAGGAAAGTCGGTCGCGGCATTCGGCCGGGCCGCAACGAGATTGAATCCGTCAATCGGCCAATCGTCTGCGGCGGCGTTCTCATCCAGCCGGGCGATGTAATCGTCGCCGACGGCGATGGCGTCGTCGTTGTCCCGCGCGAAAAAGCAAAAGAAGTCGCTGATTACGCCCATCTGATACTCGATGGCGATAAGGCCGGCCGACGCCAGTTGTACAAACAGCTTGGCCTGCCCGCCGATGATTCGGTGAAATAACCAAATGAAGCCGATTTAGCGATATAGTATTTCTTTAAGGCCGAAAGTTCCGGCCGCGAGAGAAAAAAACAAGATGCTAAACTGGAGAGTAAAAACAAGTGGCTGTGGGGCCGTTGAGAAAGTTGGGATTGCTTCGTCGTCCGCCTTTGGCGGACTCCTCGCAATGACAAAAAGTGCGTTTCTATGTCATTGCGAGCGAAGCGAAGCAATCTCAAGCTTCGAATGTAAGGTTTTTCAACAACCCCGCTGTCCCCGGATTCGCCGGATTTCGATGCAGATAACAGTGCTGTTGGTGATTACAGTCCATCTTCTTGCAGCAGGATGTGCGCAGAGCGGCAGCTCGGCCTCACGGCAGCTTCAGAAGCTTTTTGCCGACCAGTGGGAATTTGAGATGAAAGAAAACCCCCTCTTCGCCACGCGCACGGGTGACAACCGGTTCAACGACAGGTTGCCCGGTGTCAGCGAGGCCGACTCTAAAAGACAGGAGCAGCAGAATCGTGTGTTCCTTGAACGGCTCATCGCCATCGACCACGGCAAACTTGCCCCCGCTGAGCAGCTCAACTACGACATCTTCAAACGCCAGACCGAGGACGACCTGAAATGGTTTGAGTTTCAAACCTACCTGATGCCGGTCTCGCAAATGGGCGGCTTTCATGCCGCCTTCGCTGAACTGCCGAACAATGTCCCCCTCAACAATGTCAGGGACTACGAGAATTACATCGCACGACTCAACGGCTTCGGGTTTTTCGCCCGGCAGCACATCGATTTGATGCGCACGGGCATCCAAAGAGGATATGTTGTGCCGCGAGTTGTCCTGGCCGG
>CAYGVZ010000018.1:0-17322 GCA_964353475.1 uncultured Pirellulales bacterium
GTTTGACCTGGTTATTGTTTATCGTGCTCCGCCTGCCGAGCGTGTACATGTGGTATTCCATAAACGGCTTCTCTTCAAAACCCTCCCCCGCCGCCTCGTCCATTACCATCGCCTTTCGCATCATTCGCTCTCGCGGTGCCTGCGGCGCAATACGGCGCACGTCACCAGCAATCAACTTCAATCCCGCATCCTTGTACCCCGCCCCGCTGTTATTGTTGATTGTAACCCAGCCCGAGAAATCCAGTGCCGTATCGTCGGCGCTCAATACCGCCGAGTAGTCCGCCTTCCAGCCAATCTGAGCGGTGGTATATGTAACCTGACACAACTGGTCGCCCCCCTTCTCTGCCCGTGCCAGCCAGACGAGGGTCGGCTTTGTAACCAAATCATCCGGCATCTCCTTGAGCGAAACCTCCTCGATGGTTGCTTTGTCAACAACGTGTAACTGGTTGTCTTCGCCCTTGATTATCAGGTCGCCGCCAATTGCCGCCATCAACACTCCCTTTGCCTCCCTGCCGGCATCGGCCCCGCTGCCTTTCAACAGGAGCGTAACATTCTTATCAATGTACCTTTTGAGCAAACTGTCCGTATTCACCAGGTCGTATTCATAATTCTGTTCGAGAATCGCTACCGCCCCCGGCTGCTCAACGCACTTAAAATTGACGCTTGTCGGGTCAATCGCCGAGGCCACATCGGTGAACCTGACCGTATTGACCCCCTTCTGGAAGGCGATGTCTCTCGTCTCCCTCACAACTGCAAAGTTGTCGTTATAAATCGTAAGCCCCACGCCGGGCTGCTGCTTTTCGGCCGCGAAAACCACGACACAGCCCGTCCACAGAATCATCCAAAAGAGAATTGCCCGCTTCATATTTGTATCTCCTTAAAAAAGCGTCCCTTTCACCAATGAATATGCGCATAAGCGCAAAATCACTCACTCTTTTAATCGGCTGGAGCGATTGTTATTCATAATATGCGATTCGCGTTTTGCGCAATGGGAGGTTTGGTGCCGGATAACAAAGCGGGCCTCGAAGTCGGATTATCGAGGCCCGCATAGAAGACCTTGAACGTCAAGAGTACAGCGGCGGCAAACTACGGATTCCAGTCGTCGAAAATCTTTGCGTAGTCCACCCAGTTGACGCCGTTTCTTGCGTCAACGTCCGCACAGTGCTCGCCGAAATTGCAGGGGAGCATATCCTGTATCTCTGACTGGAGAAGCTCCCTGTTGTAAATGCGGACGTCGTCGATAAAGCCGGAGACGGCCTCGGAACCGTTGGCAAAACCGCCGATACCAAGATGCCCGTTGTTGGTCTTGATTGAGGTTGCCAGAAAAGTGTTGACCCTCGGATGGCCGCCGTTGACGTATATCTTTATGTTCGGATAGTTATACGTCGCGGCGATGTGCGTCCATTCTGTCGCGGAGAACGGGCTTATATTTACGGTTTTCGTTATTACGTTGTCATTTTTTCGCAGGGTGAAGGCGAGATTGCCGTCCGCTGCGGGGTCGTAATAAATGGTGTAGGAGCCATTGGGGTCGAAAGCGTCTATGCCGTCGCCCTTGTTGATGAGAACGCCCGCTTTGGTGGGGTTGAGCTTGACCCACAGGGTTATGCTGAAATTATTGGTGAGAGTGAGAGAGGAGTGGTTGCCGCAGTCAACAACGGAATTGCCATCGAACTGGCCGGCGTAAGTCGCAACACCGTCTGTCCAGTTGCCGTCGAAAACGCCATCATTAACGCCGACCGAATCGCCTACGACAGAGCCGCTTCCTTCCTCAAAGCCCCAGTATGAAACCAGGTTGCTCTCCCCTGGTATGGGAAGGCGCCCGGGGTCCCACTGCTCGGCAAACCCCTTTATGTCCTGCCAGTCAAGAGCGAAATCGCCGTTGATGTCGCCCTTCGGACGGATCCTTGCGGCGGGCGCAAAGGCGGCTGCGGAGTGCGAGAGAACAGCAGGCATTGATTTGTCCCACCCCATACCGACAGTTCTCGGTGCGGATACCACTTTTGTGCTGCAGGCGGCGGAGGCATTCTCCGCGGCGTTGTTCCACCGGCTGGTCTGCAAAACGGCGGCGGTCATCGCGCACGGGTCGGAGCCGCCGACCACGTCAATCAGCCAGTCGCCGTCTGTAAGAGTAGTAATATCGGTTGACACGCCGGCGGCGTTTGAATCCGCGCTTGTGGCGACCACTTCCGGGGGCTGCTGTTTCACTTGGAATAGTGACACCGCACCTGCGGTAATATCGTCAACCGTGCCGGCGTAAGTTACCGCAACGGTATGGGCGCCTGAAGCGGGCAGATTATCGTCCAGCATATAGTATAGTGCCGTGCCGACAAGGGTGGTTGTTCCGCCGACAGAGGAGCTGCCGGGAACCTCGCTGAGGGCGACGCCGTCATAAGTAATGCCCTGGACGACAAGGTCTGCGGAATTTGAGTCCTTTGCCGCAAGGCCGACGACAAGTGCACGGTCTTCGCCGACGCCAACCGTGTGCGACCAGCTTAACGTGTTCGTCGAGCCGGCGCCGTCTGATGCGGAGCTGGCCGAGTCAAACTCGATGGTCGTTATGCCCGCACCAAGAGGGAACAGCGGGTCGTAATTCGGCTCGCCCGGATGCATAGGAAGCTGGGCCTCGGCCTTGAACCACGACTGGGAAAGTGTTCCCCTGAAAGGATAGTTGCCGAAGAGGACGTCGGCCACGCCGTCGCCTTCCGTACCGGGAAGCCAGGCCATCACAGCCGAATCAAAATAGCCGAGGACGCCAAGCTCATTGACATCGATGGGTCTGCCGCCTGTGATTACGAGCACCTTGGGGATGCTCAGTGCGGCGAAATTTGACAACATATTTTTATCGTCGAGCGTCATCACGTTCACGTCTGGCGTGTCGCCGCCCCACTCAGCGTAAGGGTTTTCTCCGATTACGGCTATAGCAACGTCTTTGCCGGCGCCGCCAAGACCTTTGGCGTCATAGGTAACGGTCCCAAGATAGCGGGTGGCCCTTTCGATAGCCGCCAGGATTGTCGTCCCGGGGGGAAGGCGGTCGGCAGGCGCCGAAGCATGGCCGATTGTCCAGCCACCGCACTGTGCGGCCATATCGTTGGCCTTGCTGCCGGCCACGAGGATATTAAGATTTCTTTTCAGAGGCAGGACGTCTCCTTCGTTCTTCAAAAGTACACAGGATTTGCGCACGGCCTCGCGCGCAACAGCGCGGTGCTCCTTTGAGCCGAAGGACCTGTCGTTGGTAATTGTTTGATCGGCAAGCGGCTGACTGAAGACCTTTGCGCGATACTTGACTCGCAGAATCCTGCGGACCGCGTCGTCCACCCGCGACAGAGGCACCTCATTGGTATCCACAAGATTAGTCAGTTCCGTAATGAAGGTCTGCCAGCCGCTGCTCTCCATACTCATATCGATGCCGGCGTTAATTGCTGATTTGATGGCGGCGCGGGCGGTGCCGTTGATATCGTAGATTCCGCCGAAATCAGACATCACAATGCCGTCAAAGCCAAGCTCGTCCTTGAGCAGGTCGGTCAGAAGATAGTGGTTATGATGCATCTCGACGCCCTGGTATTTGCTGTATGAGGCCATAATTGCCTGGCTGTTGGCCTCGATGGCCTCCTTGTAAGGAGGCAGGTGAATGGCGCGCAAATCGGCTTCGCTGAGCTGGCAATTGCCCTGGTCCAGCATCTGATTCATTCCCGTGCCCCAGACCGTTCCCCCGTCGGCGAGGTAGTGCTTTGCGGTGCAGGCAATGGAGTCCACTCCGTGATAGGGTTCCTGGATTCCCGTGATGAGTTGAGCGACCAGGTCATCGTGAATTTCAGGAATCTCGCCCCAGCCCTCGTAGGTCCTGCCCCAGCGGATATCCCGCGGGACGGCGACGCAGGGCGCCAGCGTTATATCACAGCCGGTGGCGGCAAGTTCAAGCGCGGTAATGCGACCGATACGATACATCAGTTCAGGGTCCCCCGTAGCGCCTAAGCCGATGTTGTGGGGAAATATCGTCGCTCCATAGGCGTTGCCATGGCCATGCACAGCGTCGGTTGCAATGAGCAATGGTATTCCAAGCGGGGTGGCAAGCGCTGCATTTTGGAGAATGTCCCATCTGGCGGCCCAATCCTGCGGGCCCCAAAAGGCGGAATTGGCCCCGACGCTTACCAGAATTGCCCCGAGCTTGTAGGTCGTCACCCTGGCTGCGTTGACGTCTCCCTGGGCGACCATTGCCATCTGGCCGACTTTCTCGGCAAGGGTCATTTGTGCAAGCATCGCCTCAACCTGGGCCTCGATATTGGGGTCGTAGGCCGCACGAGCGATTCCAAAGCAGCCAAAAACGATAAAGACGATAAAAACGGACAGAATCCTGCTGCCGATTCGGGAAGTGGTTTTCATAACCTTTGACCTCCTCACCCTAAGACAAACACAAAAATGGGCCAGCGACGCCGCTGTCGGCTGAGTCCATCGCGCAAAAAATGACTTAATGGCACAATACCAGATTTGTAGAGAAAGGTCAAGGGTTTTCCCGGTCCACCAGCCGCAGGGCATCCCGGCGGGACCCTGCCGTTTTCGTCATAGCAATTGAAAGAAGCGGGCAATAAATAGCACATAGTTGCAGGGCCGCACTTGACTAAAGATTCTGACAGGGTAACATAATGATAAGCCGCGGATGTGGCGGAACTGGCAGACGCGCAGGCCTCAGGAGCCTGTGGGCATAACGCTCGTGGAGGTTCAACTCCTCTCATCCGCAATATGTGATAGCCCCATAATCTCATTTCTTCGCCGTCCCAGCCGCTTAACGAAACAGCCCGGAACGACCGATAACTATGGGTATAGAAAACCCTTAAGGATGCGCCTGCAATAGCCGATAATTCTTTTACTGTTAAGGACCACCGAGAGTAAACCTTCAACAGGAAGGCAAATGTACGGAATCGCCAAGACGATTGAGCATTTAGCGGCCCGGCTTAATTCGACCGTGTTGATTGCGGTCGGCATTGTGATTATTCTCCTGGGGATGTTCATCTGGCTGGGCGGCTTTGGGTATCGCAAGCTGGTCTTCACACTCGCCGGCGCCGCCTGCGGGGCGATTGCGAGCTGTTTCTTGCCCGGCTTCAACCTGCTGCTGACTGTAGCGATGCTCGGAGTGGGCGCATATCTTGCAGTGCAGTTTGAGGAGAGATTCACCGCTTCATTAGCCGCCATCATTATGGCTGCAATGGGGTTCACCATTCTGGTTCGGCCTTACGTCAATTTTTCGAGGGATTTGCCCGACACGGCAAGGCAGTTCGCCATCGCAGTTCCGCCGCTCAATTGGATTATGCTGATCGGCTTGATAATCGTCCCGTTCGTGGCGGCTGTTCTTTACTGGCGATTCACCGCCGCCTTCTCCTGCTCGGCGGTGGGGACAATCCTGCTGTTCATCGGCGGCTCAATGTTGTACCTTCAGAAAGGCCAGAGCGCCGTCAGCTACATTTACAACAGGCCATCGCTCTTTTTGTATATCTTTGCCGCTCTCGCCGTCTTTGGTACCGTCGAACAGCTTCTCTTCGCCAGGACGGTAAGATTCATCAAGGGCACATCAGCCGTCAGGACACTCGCCCGGAAGAAAAAACCCAAAACGGATAAGGAAATAGTGGAGAAGACGGTAAGCTGGCGTAGCGCCTGACAAGCCGTCGCTGGCATCATACAAGGAGGTAAAATAATGGATTACCTGACGATTCTCGCCGCGACAAGCACACAAGGCCAGACGGATTACGGCACTCAGTACGTCCTCCAGACGCTCGATTACGTCTGGCAGCAAGCCACAGTCCTGACCTGGCAGCAGGCCGTGATTGGCATATCCTTCGGGGTAATTTACCTGATGTACGGCTGGCGTATTTACAAGGCGCTGACCACCATCACCTTCGCGCTGCTGGGGCTGTATTTGGGTATGTGGGCCGGCACGAAGTTCAGCGAGCCGCTCCTGGGTGCTATGCTCGGCGGGGGACTGTGTGCAATACTGGCTATCCCGCTTATGCGATGGGCCGTGTCAATACTCGGCGCTGTCGCAGGTGGGATTCTGGCTGCCGCTGTCTGGCGCGTCGGCACACTGCCGGAGCAGTACGTATGGGCGGGAGCGCTGGTCGGCGTAGTCGCAGGGGCGATGCTGTCGTTCGTTCTTTTCAAAGGGGCGGTGATGCTTTTTACGTCTTTCGCCGGCGGCTGCCTGGTCGTAATAGGCGCCTTTGCGCTCGTTTATCGCTTTGAGACCATGGTACAAGACCCCCCTACCACGCACCTCAATGACCTTTTCTACAACAATCCATGGTTTCTCGCCGTGCTGCTCTGGGGCATCACCTTGGTCGGTATTGCCATCCAATACAAATTCGTCAAGGGGTCCAAGGACTGGTCACTCTGAGAGCAGACCGCCGGTGCGAACTCCGCGGCGTCCTGCTGCCCACTAAACGCCCGGCTGTAGCCAATCTTCCGTCAGCACCGCCAAGTCATACAGGTCAACAAAGCAATCGCCGTTGAGGTCACCGTTAAGCGGGCACTCGTAAATCGTGAAGATGGCGTTGCTGACGTCGAAGACGGCGGCATTCGCGGTGTTCACTATGCGAACAAGACAATGCTCGGAATCCACTATCGGCACAAGCCAGTTGTAGCTGCCGGTATTGCCCGCGTTGTCGGGAAAAACAGGCGACCAGGTGTGACCGTTGTCAATAGAGAACTCTACGGTAACGTGCTCAATCGTTCCCTGGGTCTGCCAGGTAACAGGCCTGACCGTACCGCCCATTACCGTCTCCCCGCCGTTGGGCGAGACAAGGGTCAAAGTAGTGGACGGCTGGGCGACAACGCTCCGCAATTGACCGAATTGCTGTTGCCCCCAGCGGTTGGGGCTGCCAAAAGTGCTAAGTTCCTTCCCATCATCATAGTCGGGCGAATTCGCGGCAATCGAGGCATTTGGGTCCGCCTTGAGCTTGAATACCTCGGTAGCTCCGATGCCGCTCGTGGGACTGACGCCTTCGCCGGCAGGACCAAACTTCACCTGGCCGGCCGCGTTTCTTATCCTGAGCTGCCAGTTGTCGCTGCTGACCCCGAAATTGGTCGCAGAAATATAGGTGCCGTTGGTGCCGTTCTTTGCCTGCACATTTATCCACCAGTCGCCCGCACCGGGATTGTAGCTGATATCGCTGACAACATCCTCAGAGACCGTTATGATGGTTCCGCTGCGCAAGTCAGACCAGATGCTGTAGTTGCTCAGTTCAAGTGTCTCGCGGAACGCCCCACCTTCGTAAATATCAAGCTTCCAGGATCGCATATCGAGGTGGTCGGTAATGACCACAAGCTCAAACCAGTCGCCGCCGTTGCCTAAAGCTCGGCCAAAATAGCAGTCGCTTGCCCGGCCGCCATCGCTGTCCGCCGAGGCGTTCCCGCCATTTAGATACATGCTGTTGTCCACCGCGTTATATTCGTTGAGAATAACATCAGCGGCAAAACACGTACAACACACGAGTATTGGACACAATAACGCTGTGATTTTCCACAACCCGTGTAACCCGCCCCTACGCAGATTTCCAGCCCTCTGTTTCAACGATTTCATACCGGCTTATTTCCGATTTCATCACCCCGGCCAAAACGTCTTGCCATTCTTTACCCAGTTTAACAAATTCGCTCCAAAATTGCAAGTGTTTTTACGCTGTACGCCCTGCGACTTGCCGGCAAAATAGCGTTTCTGCCTTGAAAAACCGGGGGTGCCGCCTTACAATCTGTATGCTGGTTTGTTCTTACTGAGTCGGTTTCAGATGAACGAGGCAATTACAGGGGCAGTTTGTGTTTGAGTCATTGACGGAAAAATTCAATTCTGTGTTTCGGTCGCTGTCGGGGCGGGGCAGAATCACCGAGGCGAATGTCGGCGACGCCGTCCACGACGTACGCAAGGCGCTGCTCGAAGCTGATGTCAGTTACAACGTCGTCAAGCAATTCTGTAAAGACGTCCAGCAGGCGGCAAGCGGTGCCGAGGTCATAAAGTCGCTGCATCCGGGCCAGGTCTTCGTCAAGATAGTCAATGATGAGCTGACGAAGTTGATGGGGCCTGTCGATACGAAGATTTACTTTGTTTCACCTGGGCCGACCATAATCTTGCTGGCGGGTCTTCAGGGCTGCGGCAAGACCACAACCGCAGCGAAGTTAGGCAAGTACCTGGCTGATAAAGGCAAAAAGCCCCTGCTTGTCGCCGATGACCTGCAAAGGCCCGCTGCAATCGACCAGTTGATTGCGCTCGGCCAGCAGTTGAATATCCCCGTCTATAGCGAACAATCCACCGATGCAGTGGCGGTCGCCAAAAACGGGGTACAGCACGCCATAGCAAATGTTCTGGATGTGGTCGTTCTCGATACCGCGGGCCGATTGCATATCGACGAAGAAATGATGACGCAGGTGGCGGACGTTGCCAGTGCCGTCAGCCCCCACCAGATTTATCTCGTCTGTGACTCAATGACCGGCCAGGACGCCGTCAATTCCGCCAAGGCATTCAACGAACGACTGGAACTGGACGGCGTAATCCTGACAAAACTCGACGGCGACGCCAGGGGCGGCGCAGCGTTATCAGTCAAGGCGGTTACGGGCAAGCCCATCAAGTTCATCGGCGTAGGCGAAAAATTAGATAAACTTGAAGAGTTTCACCCGGACCGGATGGCCGGCAGAATCCTCGGTATGGGCGACATCGTAACACTTGTCGAAAAGGCCCACGAACAGTTTGACGCCGAGCAGGCGCTCAAGATGCAGGAAAAAATGGCCAAAGGCAGCTTTGGCTTCGATGACTTCCTCAGTCAGATGCAGGCCGTCAAGAAGATGGGCGGTATGAAAGACCTGCTCAAGATGATGCCCGGGATGGGTTCGCTGGGCGAACTGGACTTTGACGACGCCGAGTTGAAACGGATGGAAGGAATCGTCTATTCAATGACGATGCAGGAACGCCGCGACCCGGACGTAATCGATTCATCTCGCAGAAGAAGAATCGCCGCCGGGTCAGGGACACAACCCAATGACGTATCAGGACTGGTGAAGACCTTCACGCGGACTCGCGATATGCTCAAGTCGCTTTCCGGCGGCCGGCTGGGCGGTCTCAAGGCCCTTTTCAGCGGGGGCTTCAATATGGGCAACCTTGCCGCCGCTCTTGGGTCAGGCAAGAAAATCAAACAGCGTTCACGCAGAAAACAAATCATAATCCGCAGAGGAAAGAAGATACGCCGATGACAAACAGGATGTCCATCGACCAATATCTGGAGAGGGTCGCCAGATTCGCCGGCAGCAGCTTCGGCCGAATGGTCCGCAGCCAGTTTGCCGACATCGAAGGCAAAAGCGAACTTGCAATGCTTGCGGCGCCCTCGCCGGAAGAGCTTGAACAGCTCAAGAGAGCGGCAGCAATAATGACTGCCGATGAAAAGCAGAACGCAGACAAACTCACAGACGAACAAATCCACAAAATCGCCGCCGACGCCCAGGTTGACCCAGCGCTGCTCGCCATCTTCATCAACGGCTACGTCCTGCAGGCAAAACCCAACCGCTGACAAGGAGTACACATGATTAAGAAATCGCTTCTGATAATGCTGACCTGCCTGGCAGCAGGATGCTCGGCCAACAAATGTACGCCCGTCCCCGCTGTCACCCAAATCAATATCATCCCAGTACCCGTTCAGTTGGGCGTGAATAAGGGTGTCTTTCGCATCGACGGGGACACGAAAATTTATGTCGCCCAAGCCAACAGCGAAGCAAAGGAGACAGCAAAATACCTTGCCCGGCTGATTGGCGTCGGGGCTCAAATCAAACAGGGCGAGGACGCCGGGGCCAACACAATCATATTCCGCCTCGAAAACCGCGATGACCTCGGCAGCGAGGGTTATGTGCTGTCCGTCCAGCCAGATGCAATCACAATAACAGCATCACAGCCCGCTGGGCTGTTCTACGCCGTTCAGACATTGCGCCAGTTGCTGCCGTTCCAAATTGAGACCGCGAACGTCAAAGCCCCCCTTCTTGTCCCCTGTGTGCAGATAATGGACAGACCCTCGTTCCCCTGGCGCGGCCTGCTCCTCGACTGCTCTCGCACTTTCCTCACAAAAGAATACATCCTGCGATACATTGACCTGCTCGCACTCTATAAAATGAACGTTCTGCAATTGCATCTTACCGACGACCAGGGCTGGCGGCTGGAAATTAAAAAGTATCCGCTGCTGACGGAGTTGTGCTCGAAATTCTCTCCCCGCTACCCCGATGAGATAAGCGGTTACTATTCTCAGGCGGACGTAAAAGAAATTGTCGAATACGCCCGGTCCCGCTATGTAACAATCGTGCCCGAAATCGAGATGCCGGGCCACTCAAGCTCGGTCTTTGTCGCGTATCCGCAGTTCTGCTGCACAGGGCAAAAAACCGAAATCTTCCCCTTCGGCAAAGGCCCCAACATCACCAAGAACATCTTCTGCCCCGGCAATGAAGACGCTTATGCCTTCCTTGAAGACGTCCTCGCTGAAGTAATCGAGATGTTTCCATCCGAATACATCCATATTGGCGGAGACGAAGCACCGAAAGACAGATGGAAACAATGCTCGAAATGCCAGGCGATGATTGCCCGTCACAACCTCAGGGACGAAGAGCAGCTTCAGGCGTATTTCACGCAACGCATCGAGCGGTTTCTCAATTCCAAAGGCCGAAAGCTCATCGGCTGGGATGAAATACTCGAAGGGGGTCTGGCCGAGAACGCCGCAGTAATGTCCTGGAGAGGAACGCAGGGCGGCATCGCAGCCGCTCAAATGAACCACTGCGTCGTGATGTCCCCAACTTCCCATTGCTACTTCGACTACGATGTAAAACAAACACCGCTGAAGGAAACCTATTCATTCAACCCCATACCGGTCGGGCTGCCCGCTGACAAAACAAGATTCATACTCGGCGGACAGGGCAATATGTGGACACATCTCGCCCGAACCGAGCCCGCCATCGACAGCCAGATATTCCCTCGCCTCATCGGACTGGCCGAAGCGCTCTGGACGCCACAAAACCTTAAGGATTTCGATACCTTTCACAGCCGCCTGCGGGCACACTATGGGCGGCTTGATATTATGCGAGTCAACTATGGTCGTGAGCAATAACGCAGCCGGACGCCCGCTCCATTTTCCATCTGTACAGATATGCAGGTGACAAGCCGGCTATATCTTTTCCAGAAGCGAGAGCATCTCGCCCTGCTGCTCGACTATGGACTGCACCAGCTTCAGTTGAGTGCGGCAGCGGTCAAGGTTGTGTCCATCTCGATGCACCTTGTAATAGACGTCCCCCTGGAGATAATCCGTGAGAAATCTCGCGGCCTGTTCGAGGGTGATGTATTTGCCGGCAAAGGGAAGATACTGTTTCTCGGTCGGTGTCAGCAGTGCTCCTGTCCCCCTTAGAAAACCGCGAAGTATCGCCTCAAAGAGCCGCATATCCACTGCAACCTTTGACAAATCCCGTTCGTCTTCGGCGGCAGGACACGCGGCTGTACGGACCATATCCCCGAAGTCATAAAGCGCCAGCCCCGGCATTACGGTATCGAGGTCGATGATGCACAGGCCCTGCTTCGTCCTGCAATCGAAAATGACATTGTTGATTTTCGTGTCATTGTGCGTGATGCGGACTGGAATCCGGCCTTCACTGACAAGTTTCGCCGGAACATCGAAAGTGTCCGCATTATTCAAAATGAATTCAATCTCCGCCGCGGCGTCTTTAGCGCGATTATGCGAATCGGTTTCAACTGCCTCCTGGAATGCCAGGAGGCGTTTTGGGCCGTTGTGGAAATCCTTAATCGTCTCACTAAGCGGCGGTCCCGGCACATCACCCAGCATACTGATGAACTGTCCGAACATACGCGCCGTCTCGCCTACAAGAGCAGGCGATTCGGGGATGTCGCAGGTCTTTCCGTTTTCGATAAACAGGTACGCCCGCCAGTAATCGCCCGCCGGGTCTTTATAGAAGCTCGCTCCATCACGGGTAGGAACCACGCTCAGTACCCTGCGAAATATATCGGGAACGCCCTCGGCCATCAATTTGTGGTGAATATGGTTTGTAACCCGCACTATGTTTTCCATCACAGCGGGCGGGTTCTTGAAGACGTGGCGATTGATTCGCTGGATGATGATTCGAGAAGGCACACCGGCAGAATCATATACTGCCAGGTATGTGTCATTGATATGCCCCGCACCCCAGGGCCCGGCACTTTGAAAATCGCCGTCCATTCGGAACTTTCCGGCAATAGAACTGATGTCCTGGCGCATCATCTGCCCCACAGCTTTCCTGGATAGACCCCCTTTTGGATGAGTTGAAGAATCCTGGCGGCGGCTATGTCCCTGTCCGGCCGATACGTAACCCCGAACCAACTGTCGCTGGTGACTAACACCTTCACTCGCGCCTTGTTGCTTTGTATCAAGTCATCTACCGCCGTGGGTATGTAAAACTCGGCCTTGCGGTCAGCGCCGCGCTTGGAAAGAAACTCGGCGAACAGCGTCCGCAAATGGGAGAAAATCGAAGGCCTGAAGCCCCAGAGGTTCATAGAAACAATCTCATCGCCGCTCAGGCGACACTCAGAACCGTTTTCGCCCGCGTACGCAATGTAATCTCTCTTTCGCACAACGCCTGTACGCTCAGTAACCTTCTTCAGTAACATCTGCCTATCGACTTCACATACGCCGCGCGCTACAGAACCGTACTCCGACAACGTGTTGCGCAATATGTAGCCGACCATAGCATAATCCGCCTGGCTGGATGGTTCGCCGGATGAGAGAAAATCCGCGATTGTGCGAAAGGCGTCCCGCCCGTAAAAGTCGTCCGCATTTATCGCCGCAAAGGGTTCGTTGATAACGTCCCTCGCAACCAGTATGGCGTGCCCGGTACCCCAGGGCTTCTCGCGGTCAGGCGGCAACTGAAAACCATCTAAGCAGGCATCAAGCTCCTGATAAACGTATGCCGTCTCAATAAGGCCGTCAAACTTGCTGCTGATTTTTTCTTTGAAGGCGTCTTCAAAATAATGACGGATTACGAAGACGAGCTTGCCGAAGCCGGCGGATATCGCATCGTATATCGAATAGTCGATTATGATTTCGCCGTTTGGCCCAACGGGGTCAATCTGTTTGAGACCCCCGTAGCGGGTCCCAAGCCCTGCTGCGATTATAAGCAGAGTCGGTTTTCTATTTGATTTCTCAATCCCCTGTTTCACTCTGAACCTCACCAAAGACGTTAAACTCAAATGCCGCCCGGGCTGTTTTTCTGCCAGCGGATATAACCGTTCTTCTCCAGCCATGTGCCTTTCGCATTGGCGAAGGAAAGATTCGCACCGTCAAATACCATATCCCAGTTCCCCTGTTCAATCGCCTCTTCGTAGATTCGCAGCCCATCCTGCAACTGCTGCTCAGTGTAGAACTGCATACTTTTGTATTTTGCGCACGGCGCGTTTTCATCCCAGGGCAGGTGGTGTCGGCGGCGATTCAACTCGCTTGTAACAGCGTTTATGCCTTCTCGAATGCTGCCATTTATAAGATGGACAATGTTGCCTGCCTGTTCCTTCGGCAATGCCTGATAGGTCCATCCTATGATGTGGGTAACGAGGATGTTGGCAAAGCGGGTTAGACAAGCGCCTATCTCATCTGCCTGCGGCCCCTGCTGGTGACTGACCGTAAACGGCAGCAGCCCTTCATTGGGGCCGAGCCGGCCGAGAACAAAGGCCCCCAGACCGATGAAGCATCCCGATTCCACGATGGCATTGGAGCCGATGAAAGCCCCTTCGATGGTGACGGCATCTCTGCCCGTTCCATTGCCGCGAATCTGGCAACCGCCGCCGAGCATCGGGATGGCTTCGATTCGCACCTGCTTGCCTTCGACCTCTACCGTCACCGGCTGCGCAATAAGCCCGGTGGCGCAACTCGCCGAGTGCATGCTCATCAGCACCGTGTCAATCCTGCAGTCCTTCATCGCACCGCCGATGATTGTCGGCGAAATCGCCTGCACGTTGTCAAGGCGGGCAAACATACTCAGCCGGCTGTCGGCGGCTAAGGTCGAGTTTATCACGGCGGCATCGACGCCCGTGCAACGGTCGCCGATTGTCGAATCAATCACCTTGCAGCCGGTGAGAGTAACATTATTTCCAATTTTACAGGGCTGGGCGGTGCCCTTTAGGAGGCATCGCAATAAAGACGTATTGTCGCCGATGGATGCATTATCGAGAACAGTTCTGAACAGCCGCGCATTTGCGCCGACCGTGGTGTTTCCCTTTAGCACTGTGCCCGGGCCTATAAAGGCGTTTTCACGGATTGTGACGCGTGCATCAATCTTGGCGCTGTGGTCGATTATCGCGCTGGGGTGAATTTTCGCGGCGGCGTCAATTCGACCACGCTCGCATGTTGTCTCAGGCAGCTCCGCAGCCGCAAGAGCGCTGGTCATTTCATCGTGACAGGTATCATGCTCCTCGGTGTCTGTCAGCAGGTCGTTCTCCGTGAGGTCCAACGCCTTCTCGTCCGGCGAAAACTCCTGGCGTATGTTATCGAGTTTTTCGTGCCGCCATTTGTTGTCGCTGTGTACCCAGCCGATGGGCTTGCCCTGTTTGAATTTCCAGATACCGGCGCTGATGTGCGCTTTTATCAGTTCCCTGCAGTCCCAGAACCATTTCGCCTGGCTGCCCCGCTGGTCATCTCTTGGGTTGTCGAGGTCAAAACCCAATTCGCGGGCGCGGTATTTGAGAATACAAAGGGCGTTTTCAAGCGAGGCGGCCGCCACGATGTCGGCCTTGTCCTTCTCGTCATCCTCCAGGGCTTCATACAGCCGGCCTACCATTTGTATCACGGCGTCGGGCGCATAAGTGAATGCCCAGCAACCGCGACGCAGCTTGTGGCCGTAGCCGTTACTCAGTTCACCGGGCAATACAAGCCCCAAGGTACTCTCGCCGCCATAGCCGCTGACTGAAAAAGGCATAAGATACGTGTGCAGCCGGTCCTCGAGCGTATCTTCGGCGCTGCTGTATGGCTGCGCAGAACCGCCAACCACCTTTGTCCAGGGACATACCCAGCAGCAGGGACCCAGGCAAATCGGTTCATGCGACAGCAGCGGGTCATACCAGAGTTCGACCTGCGGCCCAAAGTTTTTCATAATCCCGTCCGGCTGGGGAAAGAGACGCCCTGAGTTGGTGGAATTAATTGTCCCGGCGCCATACTCGCTGACGTGGGGGATATCGAGAATTTCCTTCACGCGGAGTTTGCCGGTATCTTCGTCAAAGCCGAGTATATAAAACTCATTGGAAAAGACCCCTTCTAAGTATCCCTTGCGATGAATGTGGGTCTTGCGGCCGAGCCAGGCCTCACTGACTTCCGTCGGCCCGTCAATTCTCACCGCACTTTCGCTGTGAACGAGCGTTACGCTGGCAAGGTTTATTGAGTTGTTTGCGCCTAAACAACTATCAAGAATCGTACTGTTCTTCACGTAAGAATCAGGCCCGACGGACGAATTGGTAATGTGACAGGATTCAACGTGAGCGCCTGGCGCAATATTCACGTCGCAGCCCTGCACAACGTATTTACTTGCCGCGTCGCATTTGTGGCGGCGTTTATGGTCCGTGGATACCAGCACGGAATCCAGAACCACGGCCTTTTCCTGTATTACGGCATCTTTGCAGTAGCTGTTCTCAACAACCGCATTTGCCTGCACACAGGTTAAGCTGCCCTGGAGCAATGAATTGCCCCTTATGACGGCCTGCGGACTGATATTCTCCGGTTTCACATCCGGGGCAATGCGCCCCCCATCTTTGGTGGTAGCAAAGCCATACTTGTCCACATCCCGGATGCCCGGATGTCCCTGCCATCGATTCCTGTTGCTGCTATTGTTCACTAATCCTCCGGTTGTTATTGACTTGCCATCTAACAAAGCCGGCTGTCTCTAATGCAGCTCCTTTTTGGCCGCCGCTATAATTTCGTCCAGCAGTTTTCCAACATCATCAGATATTGGCTCTGGCTGATGATTCTTGAGAATGTGCTCTTTTTTCGCCTTGCATTTCTGTTCCATACTTTTCGCTCCGCCGTCTAACCACGCCTGGTAATACTCTCTGTCAAGCAATTGCGGAAACCACAGTTCTTTGCGAAAGTGCCTCGCCGTATGCAGTCGGTCTATAAATGTGCCGCCTGGTCCTGCCTGCTCAAGCTCGCTGATTCCAAAGGCGTCTTCGCTGAAATCAATTTCCCGCATAATGCTTTCGACGTAGCTTATTGTCTCGTGCTGCATCACGAGCATATCGAGAGACGCGGCCTGGTCAACGCCGGATATGCCCATATGACCGAATATGTCGGCGCCTGCCGCCGCGCCGAGCGCCAGCGTGATGCCCGCTTCAAGACCCGCCTGTGCGTCGGGGCGCTTTGCATCGGTCAGCCCCACATTGATATAGACGGGCAGACCGTAGTGCTTGCCCATCTGTGTCATTGCCACGCCGAATATCGCCTGTTCGGGGCCGGAGAAAATCAACTGCGTCGTCTTCATATCAAAGGCGTGACATATCCCGCCGTAGCATACGGGAACTCCGGACCGGACTAATTGAACGACACATACCCCTGCAAGTATCTCGGCGTTCTCCTGTGCCAGCGTGCCGGCTATTGTTGCAGGCGCCGAAAGACCCATCTGCGCCATTGGCCCCACGGCCACAGGCAGATTCAGTCGGGCCGTCTCATACAAGAGGTCGATGCCGTTGAACGCGAAGCGAAGGGGACTTATCGGTTCGAGAAACGCATAGGTCAGAGGATACTTTGATGCTTTCTCTTCGTCACCCCGGACAGCTATCATAAGATTCACGAGGAATTTCGCCGACGGACGGTCATGAAACCACAGTGTCACGGGCTTTGTCGTATTCCTGACCATCTCCGCCAGGACGGCGACGCAACGCCAGTTCATCGAAAGCTCGTGCGGGTCCGACATCGCCCCCGCGATGTTGATGTATTCGAGCGCATCAGCGAAACGTGCCGCGGTCCCGACGTCGCCGACAGTGGCATAACGGCGTTCCTTTCCAATCTCGTCCACCCATAAGGCCTCGCCGGCAACTGAGTTATAATTGCGCCCGCCCTGGCCGAAACGAGCAATTTTTGAAACATCGCGCCCGTACAAAATGTATTTCTTCCCTGCCTCCTTCACGCAGCGCATTACAAGTTCCGGCGGTATTCTTACCCTCTTGTGCTGCGCGTCCACGGCAGCGCCGCTCTCGGCAAAGCGAGACAGCACATCCTCGTGCGGTATCTCGACCCCGACTCGCTCAAGTATGTCTAACGATGCCTGGTGAATCTTCGCTGTCTGTTCATTTGTGAGAAC
>CAYGVZ010000018.1:17422-19886 GCA_964353475.1 uncultured Pirellulales bacterium
CAAGTATGTCTAACGATGCCTGGTGAATCTTCGCTGTCTGTTCATTTGTGAGAACCCTGCTCAGCATAATTTGAGCCATTTTAACTCACCGGCCGGTCTTACGACAACAGATTCTCCACAGGACAGCCGGGCCAACTCCTTCGCCGGCATAAAATCAAACTTACACATAATACTTGACGCTGTCCGCCACGGCTGGTTTCTTGACAATGCGGCGACGAGCATTTAGAGTATGCCGCCATACGCGCACTTGTGCAGTATTGCGACCGTGAATTGAAAGGAGCCAGGCATGCAGACAAAAGCCCCGATAAGAGTGCTGATTTTGAGCATCCTTCTGTTAATTGTCCCGCAGGTCAATGCCAGGAGCATTTACGTGTCATCGAGGGGCAGCGATGACAATCCGGGGACGCATTTCTATCCCTTCGCAACCCTGCAGAAGGCAGCGGACACCGCAAAAGCGGGCGACTCGGTCTATGTGCTGGAAGGATACTATAAGCAGAAGGTTGCGATAAAGGACATCAAGGCGACAAAAGACAAGCCCGTTTTGTTCAAGGCGCTGGGCGAGGTCATTATCGACGGCCCCGCCGATGTTACTGTAACCGAGCCCCTGCCCAAGATAGGCGACTTCAACGTGCCCATTTCGGACCCGAACCATCTTTACTATCCTTACTACAGGGGGGCGATTGTACGGATAGACAACTGCACGGGCGTCGTCTTCGACGGATTCAATATCAGAAACTCCCCGTGGTTCGGCCTTGCGGCCCTAGGGTGCGAAAACCTTGCCATTCGCGGGTGCACTATAACAGATACGACATCTTCGGCGATGTATCTGCTCAACTCCAAAGACGTCGTCGTCGCATTCAATGAAGTTATGCGGGCCAGCAGCTTCCCGGGAAGAATCGCAACCCACGGTGCGCAGGAATCCATCTCGATAGTAAACTGCGAGCGGTTCGAAGTGATGTATAACCGGGTCCACGAGTCGGGGACATGGAACAACGCTGAGGGCAGCAATTCGGGCACCGGCGGCGAGGGCATCGACGCCAAAGAATCAAGCCACGACGGGTCGATGCATCACAACTACATCTACAACCTGTCAAGACAGGGACTCTACGTCGATGCGTGGGACTCGAACGTGTGCGGCAACATCGACATTTACGATAACGTCGTTCACGATACCCAGCACGGGCTTGCGATTGCAGGCGAGGCCGGCGGAACGGTCAAAAATATCCGGGTTTTCAATAACCTTTTCTACAACCACTGGCTCCAGGGAATCGTGCTTGCCTCGTGGTACAAAGGCGGGCACAAGGACAATATCCAGATATTCAACAACACAATTTTCAGAAGCACCAACGACGGAATAGAACTGGGTTCGGACCTGCACACCAATATGTCCGTCGTAAATAACATCATCTTCAGGTGTGGACGCCGAGGCGGTACGGGCGGTCTCAACCTCGGCAAGGCCCAGATAGTGCGTAACGAGGGGAACCTGGTCGGAGAGAATCCCAGGTTTGTTGATACCACATACGGCGATTTCAGGTTGTCCCCGGGCAGTCCTGCTATCGACGCCGGTGTGGAGATTCAGGGCCGCGACAGGGACTTGTTCGATGGGCCTCGCATCGCAGGTAAGGCGATTGACATCGGCCCAATCGAGTACGGCAGCCAGCCGGCTTCGCCACGCGTCATATTTGTCTCGACAAAAGGCAGCGATACCAATCCGGGGACGTTGTTCAAGCCGTACGCAACATTGCAAAAGGCCGCAGATATGGCAAAGCCCGGCGATATGGTTTGTGTCCTTGCAGGGTACTATAACCAGAAGGTTGCCATAAAGAACATAAAGGCAGACAAGGACAGGCCGGTGGTTTTCAGGGCGCTGGGGAAGGTTATTATCGACGGCCCGAACGAGATTTTCGTAGAGTCGCCCCTGCCGACAATACGCGATGATTCGATGTCCATCTCGAATCCCAACCACCTGTACTTCCCCTACTATCGCGGCGCGGTCGTGCGCCTTGAAAACTGCGCCAACGTTACGTTCGACGGTTTTGAAGTGCAGAACTCTCGATGGTTCGGCATCGCCGCTCTCAACTGCGAAAACCTCTCCGTGCTGCACTGCAAAGTGCACGACACAATGTCGTCGGGCATCTATATGCTCGAATCAAAAGGAGTAACTGTGGGCTTCAACGAGGTGATGCGTGCGTGCGGCTTCGACAGACGGACCGAGACCCACGGCTCGCAGGAGTTTATCTCGATGGTCAACTGTGTCGGCTTCGAGGTGATGTACAACCGCGTGCACGAGCCGATGACATACAGCCGGACCGAGGGAGGCGGCACGGGCGTCGGCGGCGAGGGTATCGACGCAAAGGAACATTCGCAGAACGGCAGTATCCATCACAACTACATTTACAACCTTACCCGGCTGGGACTCTATGTCGATGCCTGGAACTCCCTCGATTTGCAGAACATCCGCGTG